>NZ_JACARU010000051.1:0-90745 GCF_013386425.1 Cedecea sp. P7760
ATAATGTTTTCTGGTTTGCCCCAAACAGTCGAAAACCACGTTTTTCGGCTGTTTGTCATCAATCTGAGGAGCCCTTTGGCTCCTGTTCTCTTGCGCTGCTGCTTGTGACCGCTTACTCAACCATCAGGAAGAAGGTGCCGGCCCACAACACAACAATCACAGAAATACCCATCAGAAAATATTTCACTTCACATCGCTCCGCGCTGACGCGCATCTCAACAGGTACATAATAAGCTGAAGCTGCAAACGGCTTTTAGGGTGCAGCTCCATCTGGTATTCGGAGGTAAAACCTTACCCGGACGGCGCTAATGTACTCTCAAATCTAAAATGAAAACAAGTGTCTCAAAATTGTGACAGTTGTCTATTTTTTGAACTTTTATTGGGTGTGGTTGATAGCTGGGTTATTTCATTAAAAACATGGGGATATATCTTGTTTTTGACGATATTTTTTGTCTAAAAATAAGTGTTTCTACACAGAATAAAATTTACGATTTTTTATCGTTAAAAAGGGTACACGGCTAACATTTCAGAAGACAGTGAGCCTGTCGAAAAAACGACGCCGTTTTTATTGCCCAAAGGGCGAAGTAAAAGAGAAAGAATGCATCAAAACTAAAAGCATTTTTCAGAGTTTTGATGCAGTTCAGGCGGCGGTTAAGCAGGTATCTTTACACTCTGAGTAAACCGCCCGGGCGAACTTATTCCCCTTTAATGAAAACGACCATGACAACGACCGAAACTGCTTCATCTGGCACGCCGCAAACAACCTCCGTTCGCCTGCTGTTCGCCGCTCTTATGCTGGTAATGCTGCTTGCCGCGTTGGATCAAACCATCGTGTCTACGGCTTTGCCGACCATTGTGGGGGAACTGGGCGGGCTGGACAGGCTCTCCTGGGTGGTAACGGCATATCTGCTGGCCTCAACGATAGTGGTGCCGCTATACGGTAAATTCGGCGATCTTCTCGGGCGCAAAATCGTGCTGCAAACGGCGATCGTGGTCTTTCTTCTCGGCTCCGCGCTGTGTGGCCTCGCGCAAAACATGACGCAGCTTATTTTAATGCGTGCGCTGCAGGGGCTGGGCGGCGGCGGGCTGCTGGTGGTCACCATGGCGGCGGTGGGGGACGTGATCCCGCCCGCCGAGCGTGGCAAATATCAGGGGCTGTTTGGCGGCGTATTTGGCCTGGCGACGGTCATTGGCCCGCTGATAGGCGGTTTTCTGGTGGAGCATTTCTCCTGGCGCTGGATTTTCTATATCAACCTGCCGCTGGGCATTTTTGCCCTGCTGGTCATTGGCGCGGTGCTGAAATCCCAGACGGCACGCATTCGCCACCAGATTGATTTTCTTGGCGCGGGCTACCTGACAATTTCACTCACCTGCCTGATTTTATTCACCAGCGAAGGCGGCACGGTTATGGCGTGGTCTGACCCGCAGCTGTGGTGCATCTTTGCGTTCTTTGTCGTGACCCTCATCGGCTTTATCTATGAAGAGCGGCTGGCCATTGAGCCGATGATTCCGCTGCATCTGTTTCGTAACCGCACCTTTTTACTGAGCTGCCTGGTCGGGTTTATCATCGGCATGTCACTGTTTGGCTCGATGACCTTTTTGCCGCTCTACCTGCAGGTGGTGAAATTCTCCACGCCGTCCCAGGCGGGGATGCAAATGCTGCCGCTGATGGGCGGGCTTATCCTGACCTCAATCATCAGCGGGCGCATCATCAGTAAAATAGGCCGTTACCGCATCTTTCCTATTATTGGCACGCTGCTGAGTTTTATCGCCATGGCGCTGCTCGGGACGCTAAAGCTGGATACGCCGCTGACTACGCTCTATCTCTACGTAGGGCTGTTGGGGCTTGGGCTAGGGATGGTGATGCAGGTGTTGGTGCTGGCCGTGCAGAACAGCGTGGAAATCAAGCTCATCGGCGTCGCGACCTCAAGCGCGACGCTGTTTCGCTCCATCGGCGGCTCAATCGGCGTGGCTGCGTTCGGTGCGGTGTTCACCTCCGTGCTGCGCAGCAATCTTGAGACGCTGATCCCCGAAGGTACTCAGCTGCCGCGCCAGCTTGGCGCACAGGCGGTACACCAGCTGCCTGCGGCGATCCGTAACGATTATCTGCAGGCCTTTGGTTCGGCGATTCATTCCGTGTTTATGATTTCGGCGGGCGTCGTGGTACTCGGCTTTATCCTGTCGCTGTTTATGAAAAATGAGCCGCTAAGAAAATAGCGGTATCAGTGGGATTGCTGATGCCGCGACCACGCCGCGAGCACCGTGCGCTCGGAAAGCTCCAGGTATTCAGCGAGCGTTGCGGCGGCCTGGGCGTTATTGCCGTCGTTGAGCAGGGCGAGGATATGCGCATTTTTCTCGATATAAGGCGCGTAGAGCATCTCCGGATCGTTCAGATGGCCGAACGCCAGCCTTAACTCTGCGGAGATATTACGGTAGAGGCGAATCAGGCGTTCGCTGTCGGCAAGTTCGACAATCGCGGTATGAAACTTCATGTTGGCCGTTCCCACGCTACGCCAGTCGCTGGTCTGGCGGTGTTGCCGCGCTTCTTCCACGGCTGCCTCCATTTTTGCCACGGCGGGATGCAGTGGATAGGCGTGGGCTAACGCGTCGCACTCAATTAAGCGGCGAATACGGTAGATGTCGAGGATATCTGCCATATCCGGCACCGCCACGTACACGCCCCGATTGGGCTCATAGCGCAGTAATCCTTCCTGGGTCAGCATCCGAAACACCTCGCGCAGCGTATTGCGTGAAATATCCAGCTGCTCGCTGAGCGCGGCCTCAGACAGACGCGTGCCAGGCACAAGCTCCCCAATGATGATTTTATGGCGAACGGTTTCGGCGATTTTCTCGCTCAGCATCTGGGCAGGCAGCTCTTTTTTCATGATTTTCCGCGCGTGATTCGGTAAGCGGCAATCTTTACATATTCGCCAGGGGGCAGCAAGACGTTGACGGCGCAGGATTATTTCAAAATAAGCGGCAGGTTATGCACTTTTTTGGTGATTCATCGTGTTTTTATGCACTGATATGGTGCGTGAAGTTGTTAGAAGATGCCAAAAAGTGATCGCCGTTGGTTTTTTATCATCCACTTTTCGATTCTGTTTGTCTGTTTAATCAACACTAATTAGCTTATTGTTCAACAATAAATTTATATTTGATTAACAATCTGGCTATTTGCTCCAACGATGGCCTGCTTATTGCTTAACAGACAAGGTCATAATTCTAATAATGGAGTGAGTAAGATGGCAGCGCATGAAACCGAAGACCAATCCTTTGTTCAGAAGCGACGCTCATCGCTGATCGCGGCGATATTCCTGATGGCAACCTCGGCCATTGGGCCTGGCTTTATCACCCAGACGGCCACCTTTACCGCGACGATGGGCTCGGCCTTTGCCTTCGGTATTATGGCTTCTATCGTCATCGACTTTGTGGTGCAGCAGAACATCTGGCGCGTGGTCACGGTCACGAAAATGCGCGCCTCCGATCTTGCCAACGAAACGCTGCCGGGCAGCGGTTACCTGCTCTCCGTGCTGGTGATTTTTGGCGGGCTGGTGTTCAACATCGGCAATATTGCCGGCGCCGGCCTGGGGCTGAACGCCATGTTTGGCCTGGCGCCAAAGTGGGGCGGGTTACTCAGCGCGCTGCTGGCTATTTATATTTTCTCCTCCCGCCGCGCCAGCACCGCCATTGACCGCCTGATGATCGTGCTTGGCCTGGTGATGATTGCGCTCACGCTGTATGTGGCGTTCGTTTCCGGCCCGCCGGTGGGCGAAGCCCTGTACCAGAGCGTCCTGCCGGATCACATCAACTTTGCCACCATTACCACCATCGTCGGCGGTACCGTCGGCGGCTATATCTCCTACGCCGGCGCGCACCGGCTGTTGGATAAAGGCATGGGCGGCGTGGAAAATATTCAGGCCGTCTCCTCCGGCGCGACAAAAGGCATACTTGTCGTTGGGTTAATGCGTTATATCCTGTTCCTCGCCGTGCTGGGCGTGGTTGCCAGCGGCGTCACGCTGGATATTTCCAGCCAGGTGGCAAACCCGGCGCTGCAGGCATTCCAGCATGCGGTGGGCTCCTTCGGCGTGCAGCTCTTCGGCTTTATTTTCTGGGCTGCGGCGATTACCAGCGTGATTGGCGCGGCCTACACCTCAGTGACCTTTATGACGGTGTTTAATAAACAAATGGGCGAGCGCCAGCGCAGCATCGCGACGGTAATTTTTATCGCCGTCTCGCTGGTGATTTACCTGATGTTAGGCACGGCTCCGGCGGCGCTGCTGGTGTTTGCCGGCGGCTTTAACGGCCTGATTTTACCGATCGGCATGACGCTCTTTATCTACGTGGGCTGGAAACGGGCCGATTTGATGGCGGGTTATCGCTATCCGCGCTGGCTGCTGTGGACGGGGCTGATTACCTGCGCGCTCACTTGGTATATGGGGGCGCTCTCCGTCGGCGCGATATTTGACTTCCTGAAGATTGTCTAAGGAACAAAAAATGTTGAAAACAATCGATTTAAACAGTGATTTAGGTGAGAGCTTTGGGCAGTGGAGCATGGGTGACGATGCGGCCATTCTCACGCTGGTCAGCAGCGCCAACGTGGCCTGCGGCTTTCACGCCGGGTCTCCCGCCGGAATTTTAGAAACGCTGAAAGCCGCGAAGGCCCAAAGTGTGGTGGTTGGCGCGCACGTGGCGTACCCGGACCTCGTGGGCTTTGGCCGCCGCAATATGGACGTGGCAAGCGACGAACTCACCGCGGACGTCATTTACCAGATTGGCGCGCTGCAGGGGCTGGCCCGCGCGGCCGGTACGGAAGTGCGATACGTGAAGCCGCACGGCGCGCTGTATAACACCATCGCCCACCATGAACGTCAGGCGCTGGCGGTGATCGACGCGATTCTGGCCGTTGACCCGCAGCTGCCGCTCGTGGGGCTGGCTGGCTCCCCGGTGCTGGCGCTGGCGCAGCAAAAAGGGCTGAAAACTATTGCCGAAGCTTTTGCTGACCGCGCCTACCATGCGGATGGCTCGCTGGTTTCACGTCTTGAGGCGGGGTCGGTGCTGCACGACGCCGGGCAGGTCGCTCAGCGTATGCTGCAGTTAATCACCCAAGGCGGCGTGGACTCTATCGAAGGGAAATTTACCCCGATACAGGCTGATTCAATTTGCGTCCACGGTGACAGCCCCGGCGCTATTGCGATGGCGGCGGAGATCCGCAAGCTGCTTGAATCCCAGGGCATCGCCATTCGCGCGTTTGCCCCGCACGACTGAGGAGTGTTTATGTCGATGTTAGGGGAAATAACGTGAGATTCTTAGCCGTTAATCTCAGCAGTTTTTTGGTGGAACTCAGTTCGCTCGACGAAACGCTGGCGCTTTTTGATTCCCTGAGCGCCGCGCCTGAAAAAGGCATCGAAGAGATTATTCCTGCCGCCCGCACCTTGCTGGTTCGCTTTTGCCCGCGAGAAACCAGCCTGGCGTCGCTGGCCGAAAAAATAGCGCGTCATTCTTTGACCCAGCGTGCGCAGCACAACAGCCAGCAGGTCACTATCCCGGTTCATTACAATGGCGAAGATTTACCCGCTTTGGCTGAACTGCTGGGCATTGAGATACAGGCTTTGATTCGTCGCCATCAGGAATCCGTGTGGAACGTCGCGTTTACCGGTTTTGCGCCCGGTTTCGCCTACATGGTTTCTGACGCCGGGGGCTGGCAAACGCCGCGCCGCAGTACGCCACGCACCCGTATTCCTGCGGGTTCCGTTGCGCTGGCCGGTGAGTTTAGCGGTATCTATCCGCAGGCCAGCCCCGGCGGCTGGCAGCTTATTGGCCAGACCGAGCTGAAAATGTGGGATCTCTCTCGCGAACAGCCCGCGCTGCTGATGCCCGGCGCGCAGGTTAAGTTTATCGACGCGGCGAAAAGCACCAAAACCGTCTCGCTGCCCGCGCGCGTTCTCCCGCAAAGCCTTCCTGAAGGCGCTGGCGCAACGTTGACGGTGCTGGCGACCGGGCTGCAAACGCTGTGGCAGGACAATGGCCGGGCGGGAAGGGCTGGTATGGGGCTTTCTGAATCAGGGGCGATGGATAAATCCGCGCTGCATGCGGCCAACCGTATTGTGGGCAATCCAGCCAACTCGCCGTGCCTTGAAATTACGCAGGGCGGCTTCCGCGCCAGGGTGACGGGCGATGTGGTCATCAGCGTGACCGGGGCGCAGTGCCCGCTGACGCTGCGTACGGCGCAGGGCGAGCGTTATGCTGTGGGCGGCAATCGGCCGCTAAACCTGGCGACCGGAGACGAGATTCACTTTGGGGCTCCAGCCCGAGGTTTACGCAGCTACCTCGCCGTTCGCGGCGGGTTTATCGTGCCGCAGAGCCTGGGCAGCGCAGCGCGCGACAGCCTGGCGCAGGTTGGCCCTGAACCCCTGAGCGTGGGCGATATTTTAGCGACCGGGGCGCATTCAAATCCTGGCCCGGTACAGCTCAATGAACTCCCGGCGTCGCCGTTACCCACGCCAGAAGACACCGTTACGCTGGATATCGTGCTCGGGCCGCGCACCGACTGGTTTACCGCTCAGGCGGTTGAACTGCTGACGGCGCAGCGCTGGCGGGTGACGCCGCAATCTAACCGCATTGGCTTACGCCTGGCCGGGGAACAGCCCCTGGCACGCAGCCAGCCTCAGGAGCTGCCGAGCGAAGGCACCTGCAGCGGCTCCATCCAGGTTCCCGCCAGCGGGCAGCCCGTTCTGTTTCTGCACGACCATCCGCTCACCGGCGGGTATCCGGTGATTGCCGCCGTGGCTGAATATCACCTCGACCTGGCCGGGCAAATCCCGCCGGGTGCCTCGATTCGCTTCAACGTTATCCGACCTTTTTTGGAAATAGCAGGGAGTAAAACCAGTGACCACCGCGACGCATAAAGTTCTGATCGCCAACCGGGGCGAAATTGCCGTCCGCATTATTCGTGCCTGCCGTGATTACGGCGTAGAGGCCGTGGCGGTTTACTCTGATGCAGACGCCGATGCGCTTCACGTTCGCATGGCCGATGAAGCCTGGGCATTGCCCGGTATTCAGTCCAGCGAAACCTATTTAAATATTCCGCTGTTGGTGGATATTGCTCGCCGCAGCGGAGCTAGCATGGTTCACCCCGGCTACGGCTTCCTCTCTGAAAGGGCCGAGTTTGCCCGGGCGGTACAGGCAGCCGGGCTTATCTGGATTGGCCCAGAGCCGGAGACAATTGAAAAGCTGGGGGACAAAGTTCAGGCCCGCAAAATTGCCCTGCAGGTGGGTGCCCCACTGGTAAAAGGCACGGCCGATCCGGTTAGCAGCGGTGCCGAAGTTGTCGATTTTGCCTCGACGTATGGCCTGCCGGTGGCGATTAAAGCCGCATTTGGCGGCGGCGGACGAGGGCTGAAGGTGGCCTGGCAGCTTGACGAGGTCGAAGAGCTTTACCAGTCGGCGACGCGCGAGGCATTAAGCGCCTTTGGCCGCGGCGAATGTTACGTCGAGCAGTATCTCGACTGCCCACGGCACATTGAAGCGCAGGTGATTGCCGACAAACACGGCAACGTGGTGGTGCTCGGCACCCGCGACTGTTCGCTGCAGCGCCGCAACCAGAAGCTGGTAGAAGAAGCACCCGCGCCGTTTATCAGCGAATCGCAGAGACAGGAAATCCATAACGCCGCGCGCGATATCTGTGCCCACGCGGGCTACGTTGGCGCGGGCACCGTTGAGTTCTTACTCAGCCGCGACGGAAAATTGTCATTCCTTGAGGTCAATACCCGCCTGCAGGTAGAGCATCCGGTTACCGAAGAGACGACCGGGATTGATATCGTCGTGGAGCAACTCCGTATAGCCGAAGGTTTGCCGCTGAGCATTCAGGCCACGCCGGTTCCACGCGGTCACTCGTTTGAGTTCCGCATTAATGCCGAAGATGCCGGTAAAGGCTATTTGCCTACGCCGGGCAAGATTAGCATATTCCGTGCACCGTCCGGCGCGGGTATTCGCCTCGACAGTGGCGTGGAGGCCGGGTCTTCAGTGCCGGGCAGCTACGACTCTTTGATGGCGAAACTGATCGTCACCGGCAGCACCCGCGATCAGGCCATTGCCCGCGCCCGCCGGGCCCTGCGTGAATTCGAGATTGACGGCGTGGCTTCCGTGCTGCCGTTCCATCGCGCCGTGATGGACGATCCTGATTTCACCGAAAATTTTGCCGTGCACACCCGCTGGATTGAAACGGATTTTGCCGGGCGCATTGCGTTTGCTCCGCGCCAGGTGCCAGTTGCCGATGAAGTTCTGACCCGCAGCTGGATAGAGCTGGACGGGCGTCGAGTGCAGCTGGGGCTGCCAGCAAGCCTGTTTGGCGGCCTTGCGCTGTCGAATATGGGCCGTGCCCCGCAGGCGATACCTGAAATCATCAATGAAGCCGCCATCGAAGCGCCGATTTCCGGCGTGCTTCACGGCTGGCTGAAAGACGAAGGGGCGGCCGTCGAGCAGGGAGAGGTTATTGGTGTGATGGAAGCCATGAAAATGGAGGTTCAGGTGGTGGCGCACCGCAGCGGCAGACTCAAACGAGGCGTCGAAAAAGGCGCTTCTCTTGAGGCCGGCCAGCCTCTCGGTGAAATTGGCTAAAATCTAAGGCGGGCCCGAACCCGCCTTTTTCTCTGCTGGTATGTCGGTGTAAATGTCGGTATAAATGTCGGAGAAACTTTCCCCGGAGTAAACCGATGAAGCCCTACCATCCTCCCTTTTCTCTGACTTCCTCTATTCTCAGCCGCACGATTGAAATTGGGGAGCTGCTTGGGCAGTGGTCATCGAATGCCCAACGAACCTCTCCGCTGTTACGCAAAGAAAACCGTATCCGCACTATTCAGGCTTCTCTGGCAATAGAGCACAACAGCTTATCTGCCCAACAGGTGACGGCGATTATGGAGGGCAAGCGGGTCCTGGCCCCGGCAAAAGATATTCAGGAAGTCCGCAACGCCATTCTCGCCTATGAGGCGCTTTCCGGCTGGCAAAGTGGCAATGTTGACAATCTATTGTCAGCGCATCGGGTGCTGATGCTGGGTCTGGTCGATATACCTGGCCAGCTTCGCAGCGGCGATGTAGGCGTTTACAGGGAGGGGAGGCTGATACATATGGCCCCGCCGGCAAGCCAGGTGGGCCGGCTGATGAATCAGCTGTGTGACTGGCTTCATGGCACAGATCTCCACCCGCTGGTTGCCAGTTCTGTCTTCCATTATGAGTTTGAGTTTATCCATCCTTTCAGCGACGGCAACGGACGAATGGGGCGGCTTTGGCAGACGCTGATCCTGAGTGAGTGGCGAGCCGAGCTTGCCTGGCTACCGGTTGAGACGCTAATTCACGACCGCCAGGAAGCCTATTATCGGGTGCTCAGAGAGTGTGACCGCCAGAGCGACTGCACGGCTTTAGTGGAGTTTATGCTGGATATGCTGAAGATTGCACTGCAAGAAGGCGTGGCCCATAGCCGGCTGGAGGAAGAGCCAGCCCCATTTTTTGCCAGACGGTTGAGCGCAACGGCCGGGCAAATCCTGAATTTAATTGTGGCAGAACCGTCGATAACCATAGCCCGACTGGCGGAGGCCACCGGCTTAACCAGCCGCACCATAGAGCGTAATCTCAAAACGCTTCAGCAAGACGGGCGGCTGGAGCGTATAGGCGCTGCACGGAATGGCTACTGGCTAGCGAAATAAAGCGACATTTTTCAAGGATGTGACATCATCACCACCTTTATGTGATTAACAATAAGATAACATTATATCTAACAAAATTGTGACAAAGCACAATATACATATAACTTAATATGTTTTATAAAATGTAGCCATTGCCTGCAACTATGCCCCCTAAAGAGAAAGACATATGGAACAGACATCTGCTACAAAAAGTACCGACACGCAGCCGGAGAAGGGCCAGCAGTTCAACCGCTCCATCGGCCTGGTGTCCAACTTTGCGCTTGGTTTTACCTATCTCTCGCCGCTCACTGCGGTTTATTCCCTGTTTGCGCTGGCGATAACGCTCGCCGGGCCGCCGGCCATCTGGTGGATCCTGATTGCCGCCTGCGGGCAGCTGCTGGTGGCCCTGGTGTTTGGCGAGGTGGCTTCGCAATACCCGATAACCGGCGGGCTTTATCCCTGGGCCAGAAGGCTATGGGGCAAAAAATATGCCTGGATTGCGGCGTGGATTTACCTCTGGGCGCTGGTGGTCACCATTACCTCCATCGTCGAATACACCTCGACCTTCGTTGCCTCGCTGTTCCACTATGGCGACACGCCGCTGGCGATGTTGCTGACCTCCGTAGTGCTGCTGACTATCATGATGGGCGTGAACATGTCCGGGACAAAAAACCTGGCGAGGGTCGCCCGCTTCGGCTTCTGGTGCGAAATCATCAGCGTGATCGCGCTCGGGATCTATCTGCTGATTTTCCACCGTAACCAGCCGTTCTCCGTGGTGTTCGACGCCATGGGCGCGCTGGCGAAAGACGGCAGCTACGGCACGGCGTTTATGTCGGCGTCGCTGATGGGGCTGTTTATGTTCTTCGGCTTCGAAGCCTGCGGCAACGTGGCGGAGGAGGTCAAAAATCCAGGACGTAAGATCCCGGTGGCGATGATCCTCAGCATTGTCTTCGGCGCGATCTCCGCCGTGATCTCTATCCTCGGCTACCTGCTGTCATCCCCGGATTTGATGAATATCGTTAACGGCAAAATTACCGATCCGATCCCGGCGATTCTCAATGACGCGCTGGGCGAGAAGGGCGCAACCGTGTTTATCGTGATTGCCATCGTGGCGATGCTGTCCTGCATTCTGTCTCTTCAGGCCGCGCTGAGCCGCCTGATCTTCTCGTTCTCCCGCGACAAAATGCTGCCGGGCAGCGAGTGGATGGCGAAGATCTCGAAGCACAGCGTGCCGGACAACGCGATGCTGATAAGCTGCCTGCTGCCGATGGTGATTTGCGTCTGGGTTTACTTCCAGCCGGATAACCTGGCCAGAATCACCGCGTTTGCGGTTATCGGCATCTACGTTTCGTTCCAGATGGTGATTCTTGCCGCACTGCGCCAGCGGCTCAAAGGCTGGAAGCCTGCGGGAGAATGGACGCTGGGGGCGTGGGGCATGCTGGTGAACGTGCTGGCGCTGGCCTACGGCATTGGCGGCATCTGGCTGCTGGCCCAGCCTGCCGACAGCGCAACCTTTCTTGACCGCTGGACGGTGCTGATTGGCCTGGCCCTGGTCATCGGCTCGGGGCTGGTCTATATGTCGATAGCCAGGCCGTTCGGCCACTCTGATGCGCCAGAAAATGACGCCATTGAATACGCTAAACGGCTAAATCTTTCTCGCGAATATTAATAAAAAAGGGCCCTCGGGCCCTTTTCGTTGGGATGCATTTTATCCACAGCGTTTAAGGGCCTTAAGGCCCATTTTTAATCAACTCATATAACGTGCAGTATTCTGTTTTATAAACTTCAACCGCCCCGGCGGCATTCAGTAATTCACCTACGCGATATTTAGGATAAGTGGAGAAAATAATCCGCTGATCTAAATTAGTCAGGACAACTTTGTGGTTATTAAACAGCGGAAGTAATTCTTCTTCTACTTCACTGACCAGCACGTCAATCGCGGCGACGCCGATAAAACGCTGATGAAAATAGACAGGCATGGCTGACGTCAGGGTATAAGACGTATTGCAGACGTAGTCGACGTAGGGGCCGTGAATATAGGCCTTGCCGTTTTCCTGCGCATCTTTAAACCATTCGAAGGTCCTGAAATCCAGCCGCTGCTGGGTGGCCTGATCCAGGTCGAGGTTGACCTTTTTCACGCCGTCGGCTTTTTTGTACCACCACTCCAGCAGCCAGTATTCTTTTTCTTCGTGGCTACCCTCTATATGGCTGGCAAAGCCTGAACCTGAGCAGTAGGGCGTCAGGTTGAGCGTCTCTTTGATGTGTTCCTGAATGGCTCTTTTTACCGCAGGATCCAGCAGCAGCTTATGGTCGTCGCCCTGGAACTCCCCCAGCGCGGCCTCAATCTGCCCGGCAAGGACAATGGTCGCCTCGATGGTGGTGCTAATAATGTCGTCAATTTTACGGGTAAATGGGATGAGGGTTGCAGGTACATTCATAGTGATGCCCGTGTTGTTGTGTTGGTTTTATTTATATTTTAATTTGCTTTCAATGAGGTAGAAGGTAAAGGTGTCGATAAGCTGCGTGGCTAACCGCACCGCCTCCTGCTCGTGGTGGCTTTCCAGTGCCGCAATCAATTCGGTATAAACATCAATCACCTCCCGGTGAATGGCGTCATCGCGATAAAGAATGGCCACCAGCGAAGCCCATTCGGCCTGCAGCAGCAGCTCCTGGTTGGCGAGCCTCGCTGACTGAGAGCTGGCGGAGAGCGCCAGCAGGCAGCGCATATCGGCCTGCGTTTTTAGTTCCGGCGTGCTGGCAGACTTCAACTCCTCAATAAATTCTCGCAGGCGGGTGATATCCGCCCCGGTCATTCTTCTGGAGGCAAGCTTTGCGCTGTGGCTTATTATCGCGCAGTGCATTTCGCCGAGGTCAGAAATATAGTCGGAGCTGATAGCCTTAAAAGGGTGAAGCGGGGTATGAAATTCACCGCTATTTTCACAAACAAAGCTGCCGCCATTTCGCCCACGAACCGTGTGGATTAAATTGTTGGCGCGCAGCGTATTTAAGGCTTCGCGTATCGTAATGTGGGAAACGCCCATCATTTTGGCAAGATCGGCCTCATTTGGAAGCTGTTCATTTGCCTCAAGCAAACCAGTAATAATTGCATTTGAAAGCCGCTGCACAATTTGATCGGATCGACTTGCCTGTCCTATAGGTGCGAATATTACTGCGTGAGTAATCATAGTGCTCTCTGATTAAAATTCCCTGAATCAACGGTTATTGATAGCACAGCCCGGGCCTTTAAGAAAGGGAGCGGCAGGCTACCAGAATCGGAGGTTTTCCCGCCGCTTCAACGGTTCGCATGTAAAAACATTGTTAAATTGTGGGGGCGATCATGTTGCTGTGAAGTGTGGATTGAAAAGCTATCAGTCAAAAGATATTACATAATATTGTTTATGTTTAATCTGAGGAGAAGGCGATGCAAACCCTGAAGCATTTCATCAATGGGCAGTACGTGGTGGGCCAGCAAAATACGCTGTTTGATTTGATAAGCCCGGTCAACGGTGAGGTTTATGCCCAATCGCCTGACGGCGGCACGGAAGAGGTTAATCAGGCTTACGCGGCGGCAAAGACGGCGTTCGCCGTGTGGAAGCATTCTCTGCCGTCCGAGCGGCAGCGCGCGTTACTGAAGCTTGCCGACGAAATTGAACGTAACGCAGCGCGCATTGTGGAGGTGCAAAGCCAGGAAACGGGCCAGCTGAAACACTTTATCGAGCGCGATGAAATCGCCGCCTCCTGCGACGCCATCCGTTTCTTCGCCGGCGCGGCTCGCTGCCTTGAAGGGAAAGCCTCCGGGGAATATGCGGCCGGGTTTACCTCCACTATTCGCCGTGAGCCGCTGGGCATCGTCGGGCAGGTCACGCCGTGGAACTACCCGTTTATGATGGCGGTGTGGAAAATCGCCCCCGCGCTTGCGGCGGGCAATACCGTGGTGCTTAAGCCGAGCGATACCACGCCCATCAGCACCCTGATGCTCGCCGAAATTGCCGCGCCATTATTCCCGCAGGGCGCGTTTAACGTGGTGCTGGGCAAAGCGGGAACGGGCTCGCTGGTGGTATCCAACCCGGAAGCCTCGCTGGTGTCGATTACCGGCTCCGTTCGCGCCGGGCTGCAGGTGGCCGCTTCCGCCGCCGCCAACCTGACCAAAGCGCACCTCGAATTAGGCGGCAAAGCGCCGGTGGTGGTGTTTGCCGATGCGGACATGAACAAAGCGGTGGAGGTGATTACCGCCGCAGGCTTCTCGAATGCGGGGCAGGACTGCACCGCGGCCACGCGTATTATCGTGGAAGCCTCCGCCTATGACGCCTTTCTCGAAAAGCTGATTCAGAAAACCAAATCAATCACCTTCGGCGAACCGGACGACAGCCAGGCCCTGTACGGCGCGCTGAACAGCCGCAACCAGCTGGAGCAGGTGACGGGCTTTATTGAGCGGCTTCCGGCTCATGCAAAAATTGAAACCGGTGGCAAAAAGGGCGCAGGCCCTGGCTTCTACTTTGAGCCGACGATTATTTCCGGGCTGAAGCAGCGCGACGAGGCCATCCAGCACGAGGTCTTTGGCCCGGTGATGACCATCCAGTCTTTCAGCAGCGAAGAAGAGGCGCTCAGCAGAGCTAACGATGTGGAATATGGCCTGGCGGCGAGCGTCTGGACCAGCAGCCACAGCCGGGCGCAGCGCTTCAGCACCCGCCTCGATTTTGGCACCGTGTGGATCAACAACCACATCCCGCTGTGTGCGGAAATGCCCCACGGCGGCTTTAAAAAGTCCGGCTACGGCAAAGACCTTTCCTCCTATTCGCTCGACGAATACACCCGCCTTAAACACATCATGTGCGATATCACTGAATAAGGATTTTTGAGATGAAAATAATCAATGCCGCTGCGCTGTCGCTGGTTCTGCTCTCAACCCTGGCGCTGGCCGAAAGCTCTCCGCTCACGGTGGTGAAAAACTACATGGCCGCGTGGAACGCCCATCAAGCCGGGCTGGCGGCGGAATACCTCGCCAGCGACATGGTGTATTACGACGCGGCGGTCGGCACGCCGGTGGAAGGGAAAGAAAAAGCGGAAAAAGAGGTGATTGGCGCGTTTATTAAAGCGGTGCCGGACCTGCACTGGCAGATGACCAGCGAGCCGGTTTACAACAAAGACACCATCGCTTTCCGCTGGACGTTCAGCGGCACCAACAGCGGCGAATGGAGCGGCAGCCCGGCGACCAACAACCCGATCAAGTTTGAAGGCGTGAGCTTTATCAAAGTCAGCCACGGTAAAATCAGCTGGCAGGGCGACTACTACGACTCGAAAAAACTCGACGAAGAGTTGAAGCCGCGCCAATAGCTGACTGCGCGCCGCGGCCGGTCAGCCTGCGGCGTTCAGGCCCCCCGTTACCAGAAATGACACCAGCGTTAACAGGCTTATCGCGTAGCGAAGCGGCAGGGAGTTTGTTATCATTTGGTGAATAATATGTCTAAAAGACTGATAAAAAAGGTTATCTATGTCTATTACCCGACGTGACTTTCTTAACGGGATGGCAATTGCAATTGTCTCTGGTTTAACGCCTCTGGAACTTGTGAGGGCCACCGGCAAAACGCCCGGCAGCGCCGTTATCAATGCAGATTACTATCCGCCGGGCCTGACCGGGCTGCGCGGCAACCACCCCGGCTCGTTCGAAATGGCGCATGCCCTTGGCCGCGAGCACGAAAAATTCGACTTCGGCAAATTGCCAGCGGAAGAAGAGTACGATCTGGTGATTGTCGGCGGCGGGATCAGCGGCCTGGCGGCAGCCTGCTTCTGGCAGGAAAAAATGGGCAAGGAGGCAAAAATTCTTGTCCTCGACAACCATGACGACTTCGGCGGGCACGCCAAGCGCAACCAGTTTAACGTTGGCGGTAAAACCCTGCTTGGCTACGGCGGCAGCGAGTCATTCCAGTCGCCCAACAGCAACTTCAGCCCGGTGGTTCAAGGCCTGATGGACTCCCTGGGCGTTAGCATCACGCGTATGAAGAGCAGCTTTGACACAACCTTCTACCCGGACCAGCACCTGAGCCGCGGCGTGTTCTTCGATAAAAAGAACTTCGGCGAAACCAAAATCGTCAGCGGCGACCCTGGCCGCGCGGTGTCGGACGATATTCCGCCGGACAGGCTGAATGGCCGCAGCATCGAAGCCTTTATCAACGACTTCCCGTTGAGTGAAGCAGACCGCAAGGCGCTGCTGGATCTGCACGTCAACCCTGCCGATTACCTGCAGGGGATGACGGTCGAGCAGAAAACCGAATGGCTGGATAATCACAGTTACCATGAATTCCTCGAGAAGAAAGTCGGCTTAAGCAAAATGGCGCTGATGTACTTCCAGCAACGCACCAACGACTTCTTCGCCATTGGCATTGAAGGCGTGAGCTGCGGCGATGCGCGTGCCTGTGCGCTTCCGGGGATGGAGGCGATGGGCCTGCCGCCGCTGGATGGCGAGGCGCTGGCCGACCTTGAAGAGCCTTACACCTATCACTTCCCGGACGGCAACGCCGGGCTGACGCGGCTGATGGTTCGCAAGCTGATCCCTGAAGCGCTGCCGGGCAGCACGATGGAAGATTCCGTCACCGCCAGGCTGCACTATGAGCTGCTGGATCGCCCGGAAAACGGCACCCGCATTCGCCTCAACAGCAGCGTGATTAACGCCGCCAATGCCGATAACGGCGTGGTGGTGAGCTACATCAACAACCAGAGCGGCAAGCTGCACCGCGTGAAGAGCCGCAACGCCATCATGGCGGGCTACAACATGATGATCCCGTATATCGTGCCGGAGACGCCGGAGCAGCAAAAAGAAGATCTGCGCCTCAACGTGAAAGCGCCGCTGGTTTACACCAACGTGGTGGTGAACAACTGGCGTGCTTTTAAGAACACAGGCGTGCATGAGTTCTATTCCCCGGCCGCGCCGTACAGCCGCGTGAAGCTCGACTACCCGGTAAGCATGGGCGATTACCATCACCCGCAGACGCCGGATGATCCGATGTGTATCCACATGGTTTACGTCCCGACCTATCCGGGCAGCAACATGTCTCCGCGCGAGCAGTTCCGCCGGGGGCGCGCTTTCCTGCTGGGCTCCACCTTTGAAGCCCATGAGCAGATGATTCGCTCCCAGCTGCAGGAGATGCTGGGCCATACCGGTTTTGACCACGAGCGCGATATCGCGGCGATTACGGTCAACCGCTGGGCGCACGGCTATGCCTATTACGCTAACTCCCTGAGCGATGATATGGAAAAGATGCCCGAGATTATCAACCGCGCTCGCCAGCCGATAGGCCGCATCACGATTGCTAACTCTGACTCCGACTGGAGTGCTTATGCTCATGCGGCGATTGACCAGGCATGGCGTGCGGTGAACGAACTTGTGGCGATGGGGTAACCAGACATGAAACGTATTTTAGCGGCTATCTCAATCCTCTTTTCTGCCAGCGGCTATGCTGCTGTTTCGCAGGGCGAGTACGTGGCGCGCGCGTCTGACTGCGTTGCCTGCCATACCGTGGACGGCGGCCAGGCGATGGCCGGAGGCAAGAAATTTGCCACGCCGGTGGGTGATATTTACTCCACCAACATCACGCCGGACAAAACCCACGGCATCGGTGATTACAGCTACGAAGATTTCGAGAAGGCTGTTCGCCAGGGCATTGCCAAGGATGGCCACGCGCTCTACCCGGCGATGCCTTATCCTTCCTACGCCAAAATGACCGATGAGGACGTGAAGGCGCTGTACGACTACTTTATGAAAGAAGTCACCCCGGCGGCGACCGCCAATAAAGAGAACGACATTCCGCTGCTGCTGTCTGCCCGCTGGCCTCTACGCGTATGGAACGGCCTGTTCGTGGATGACGTAAAATCCGGCGGAGTGGTGGTTGACGTCAGCGGGGATAACGCCGAGAAAATCAAACGTGGTGCCTATCTGGTACAGGGGCCAGGCCACTGCGGCGCTTGCCATACGCCGCGCGGTATGGCGATGCAGGAGAAAGGCTACGATGATTCCAGCCCGGAATTCCTGAGCGGGGCGATGATCGACGGCTGGTATGCGCCTTCTCTGCGCGGCATGAATATGTCGACACAGGAAGTGAAAGATCTGCTGAGCAAAGGCCGCAGCCAGCATCACGCTATTGCCGGACCGATGGGCGAAGTGGTGACTCAAAGTACCCAGTATCTGACGGATGCCGACCTGGAAGCTATCGCGCTGTATATCGCCAACTTCAAGCCGCAAAAAACCGTGGCCATGCCGGTGAATGCCGCCGTGCTCGCTCAGCCATCTGACGGTAAAACGCTTTACATGCGCTATTGCTCAACCTGCCACAGCCCGGACGGGAAGGGCACCGACTATAACGTCCCTTCGCTGGTGGGCAACCCGGCGGTAATGGCAAAAGATCCGTCGTCGCTGATCCGCGTTATCGCCGACGGGGCGCATACGCCGCAAACGCAGGGTACTATCCCGTTCATGATGCCAGGTTACAAAGGCGTGTTGTCGGATAAAGAGATGACCGACGTGGTGAACTACGTGCGTGGTTCCTGGGGCAACGGCGCGCCTGCGGCGACCGAAACTGAGGTGAAGAAGATTACCGGCGAAGGCAAATAGCGCCGTCAGATAAGCCGTAAACGGGGGCCTTTATGGCCCCAGTTTTGTTGCGCTAAATTCGCCTGATATCCTGAAATTCGCTATCATCCGCCTCCACTCTCCAGCCGGGCAGCCTGATGTCTACGATTATTGATACTTTTATTGCCCCGCCTTGCTTTGATGAGATAGACGTTCTTTATCAGGACGAGCATCTGGCGTTAATCAATAAACCCAGCGGGCTGCTGAGCCTTTCGGGGAAAAATCCTCAGAACCTCGACTCGGTACATCACCGGCTGGTGCAAATATTCCCCGGCTGCACGCTGGTGCATCGCCTGGATTTTGGCACCTCCGGGCTGATGGTTATTGCCCTTAATAAGGCGATTAATGCCGCGCTCTGTCAGCAGTTCAGCCAGCGTTCGGTTACAAAAGTGTATACCGCGCTGCTTTGCGGGCATCTGGAGAATGATGAAGGGATAATAGACGCGGCGATTGCCAAAGATCCGGCGCTGTTTCCGCTGATGTCGATTTGCTCCGTCAGCGGCAAGCCCGCTCGCTCGCGTTACAAGGTTATTGAGCGTTTTTATCGTGAGCTGGAGGATGGAACGCTGCTGCCGTTAACGAGGGTGCAGCTTGCGCCGGAAACCGGGCGTACCCATCAATTACGCATACACGCTCAATATCTGGGGCATCCTATTTTGGGCTGCGACCTGTATGGCGGCCTCGCACTGCCGGGCACCGAACGGGCACCACGGCTAATGCTTCACGCCAGCGAGCTGGATTTTGTTCACCCCATCAGCGGTGAGCCAATGGCCGCCCGTTGCGACAGCCCGTTCTGACGGGGAAACGCTTCGCGGCAGAAATTACTCGTTGCCCCACTGGTTCAGGAACTCGGCGATTTCGTCAATACGCTGTTCGGCAAGGCCAGCCTCAACGGCCATCTCGCCCTGTGCTTCTTCACTGATTTCCTCGTTGTTCATTAAGCGAGTGACCAGCAGTTGGAAATAGCGCGCCACGGCATCACGCTCATCCTCGGCAACGGGCTTAGCCGCCTCTGTCGAGTACTCGTCCGCGATGTCATAGTATTTCAGGTCGATTTCGTTATTCATGGTTATCTCTGGGTTTGTTAGCCTGGCCGGGATAATAACATTTTTGCGCGGAATTCTGCGCGTTAAGGCGTGACGGAAATACTTGCGGATAAGCCTGCGACTAACTCAACGCCCTCGGGCAGCCTGTCGATATGAATGCGTACCGGCACCCGCTGCGCCAGGCGCAACCAGCTATATTGCCGCAGAAACCGTCGAGCTTGGCATGGTGTGTTCTTCAGCGGGAAAAACGTCCCCGGCAGTTCAGGCCCTGGTGACCCGACTGCGTAAAGCGGGATGAGCTCAATACCGAACAGTCTCAGTGATTTCCCATTCACTGCCCGGCATTTAACTCTTTCGCCAGCGTTTGCAGCTTAGATTTCAGCCAGTTGGTCGCGCTCCGCTTACCGCTTCGTTTGTGTGAATAAATTTTTATTTCAAACGGGCGTATCTCGAACGGTAATGAAAAAATCTTTATATTCGTGGCCGGCATCAGCTTCTCAGCGGCAAAGCGTGGGAGCGCCATTAACAGATTGCTCTCTGCCACGATAAACGGTGCGCTAAGCATGGATGGCGTCTTGATGGCTATTTGCCGTGTGTAACCCATCTGTTCGAGCTGGCGATCCATCACCCCCTGCTTCTCATTCCACGGCGTGACAACGATGTGTCTGGCGGCGAGATAATCCTCAAATGTCAGCTGTGTCCGGCCTGGATGACTTATGACGACATACTCATCCGTAAACCAGCCGATTTCTTCCAGCTCTGGATGCCTGATGTCTTCTGATGTACTGAACCCAAGCGCCAAATCCACTTCACCGGCCAGAAGTTCCGTCAGTGCCGGAGTGTGAGGCAAGTAAAGTAACTCCAGGATCAGGCCGGGCGCTTCGTGCTGAAGTTTGTGCATCAGGGCAGGGAAAATGCAAAAAGCGGTAAAATCCGTAATGGCTATCTGCAGGTGCTCTGTCGTCCGGGAAGCGTCAAACTCCGGCTGCTGAGTCAGCTCTTGATCCAGGTATTTCAACGTCGAAGCAATAGAAGGGGCGAGCTGTGTGGCATACACGCTGGGACACATCCGGTGGCCCTCCCGGTAAAACAATGGGTCATTGAGCGAGACTCTCAGTCTCGACAGCGCGTGGCTGAGGGCAGATGTGCTCATCGCCAGTTCATCGGCCGCCAGACGGACGGAACGATGACGATAAATCGCGTCAAAAACAGGCAGAAGATTTAAATCAAGGCGCCTTAATGTTGGATGCATAATATTCATCATTTGGTGATTTCATTGCACTTAATTCGCCTGACAATAACCTTTATGCTTGGGGCCATCAACGTTAATGCCATCCAAAAATAACAGGAAAACTAATGAGTATTGTGATTCGTCAGGCTCGCCCGGAAGATGCTGAAGCAATTTACGACATGATCTATGAGCTGGCCGTGTATGAAAAAGCACCGCAGGAAGTTATCACCACGCCAGATGAGATCCGCGCAACGCTGTTTGACGCAGGCAGTAAAACTGAAGCGTTGATCTGCGAAACGGAGGGCCAAATCATCGGTTATGCCGTTTTCTTCACCAGCTACTCTACCTGGCTTGGGCGGAACGGTATTTACATGGAGGATTTATATATCTCTCCCGAGTATCGCGGTATGGGGACAGGAAGGTCGCTGCTGAAATATATCGCGCAATGCGCGGTGCAACGGCAGTGTGGCCGCCTTGAATGGTCTGTCCTGGACTGGAACCAGCCCGCGATTGATTTTTATCTGAGCATCGGGGCGTTACCGCAATCGGAATGGGTTCGCTACCGTCTGGATGGTGAAGCACTGTTGAAATTTGCTGAATAAAGACTCCCGCTGCGGCGGGATTTACGCGGCTGACAACGCTTATTTGCTAAAAAGTCAGACTTCTCATATCGTTATTTTCAAAAGTAACTCATTGATATTCTGATTTTTAATTAATGTGATGTAGGGTTTGCTATGGCTAAGCCCTCAGACATAAATGTGCACACTTTTTCAGCTGAGACATCTGGTGTTCAAAATCCGCTCACGCTAGATTACTTTTCTGGCTCTCAAAGGTGGGTGATTAAATGAAAGTATTAAGTATCGTCGGCGCAACGTTGTTAGCGACATCATTCCATGCAGCAGCATTCGTTTCCAGTTCCTCTGTTCACCCCGAGCAGACCGCGAACACCAGCAATAACGCCTCCAATGGGCATGCCATTCCTTCGGAAGCCAACTACGACATCACCAAAATTATCCCCATCGCCGGGTGTAACTGCGCCTTTTGCACCGCACTGCGCGGCGCAAATTTATAGCCTTACTCCGCTTTTATAGGCCCGACTTTCACAACGATAGCGGGCCTGAACCCGCTCGTTAATCTGTCAGTCATACCAGGGCTGGCGATCGCTGGTGGCAATCTCCATGCTGACAACCAGCTCTTCCGGCACGATACGCGTCAACGACAGCTCCGGCAGGTCGTTAATGTCGAAGAAGCCTATATCGGTTGATTCGTGGCTAGATGAATAGCGGACTTACCCCCAGGCGCTCTGTCTCGCTGCTATAACGGCAATCAGCTCTGCCTGGGCACGAGGAGAACTTAATTGATGGATCATTTATCAGCACTCACGGTCAGTGACTTAGTTTCTTTTACGATCGTAATATTAATTGGTTTCTTCATATTCACCAGAAGGCGCAGGAATAATAAGGTCAGAGCCAAAGGTATTTTTATGTTCGCGCTGTTAGCCGTTATATCATTTTCGGAAGTATTCAATAGTATTTATACCACGTATTCTTACCGGCACAATCGTTTATACAATAATGATAGCATCACCACTATTTTTAATTACGACTTCGCGCACATTAGCTTTTATAGCATTCTTATGATTGTCGCGATTATTCTTTTTGTTCAGGAGTGGCGCATTAGAAGAAACGTTTAATGGGGATATGATGGCAGCTGTGTTTAGAAGGGAAGAGGCTTTAATAGCCCCATATTAGTTAACAACTGGCTCACTCTACCTCAATACATGTACTCATTTGGATGTTCGCCTGATAGGTGTCTAACATACCGTCAGGACTGACTCTGATATATTCTTCAGCCTGATTTGGCTCGGGGTTTAGCTCTTGCCAAATACCATTATCGATTTTCTTTGCATAATAAACTTGCGAACCAGCACGTTGTAAAGTCATTGCACCAGAGCGAGCATTAACTGCCGTGTAAAGATCGGGGGCTGGCTGAGGTGTACCAGTCAGCAGCCACGTACACGCATAATGTTTCTGGTAAGGAAAGTTGATTCCCGGTGCCGCAGTAACGGGTATTGTAGTTAAAATAAGAAGTGAGGCTAAAGATGTTAGTTTCATATTATCTCATTGCCGGTAAAAAATTTCTTATACCCACATCAGAACGCTAACCCGTTATTTCAATATAATTGCGAGAAAAATAACTGATGAGGGCTTACATTCCAGGCAGCCCAGTAACACCAGGCCACCTGAACTCAATAAATCCTTACCACATCAAATCGTCAGGCACGACGAAGTCCGCGTACGGATCGTCTTCGTCTTTTGCTTCCTGGGTAAGTTCGCTGCTCAACACAATGAAGCTGGCATCGCGCTGTTTAATTTTGTCGGCAACGCCTGCAGGGATGATCGCATATTCCCCTTCAGGGTTTTTATCCGACATCAGGCGGGCGATAGCCAGGCGGCCGTTAGTCAGCTGAGCCTGAGTGATTTTATCGACATAAACTTTTTTAATTAAGTTATTGTCCGTGAAGTTATAGCCGATATCGCCTCTTGATATCACGATACGGTTCATTTCAATCAGCTGTTTGATCTGCGCTTTATATTCTTTGGCTAAAGTGGCCTGCTTTTGCTGCTCGCTTAGCTCTTTGTCGCGCTCAACCTGAGCCTGCTTGTTGGCCTCAACGGCTTCTCTTGCCTCGCGGGCCTGAACGCGTGATTTCTTCGCGGTGCGCTGCACTTTGGCCACTTTTTTGCTGCTGACGAGGCCAGCTTTGAGCATCTGCTCTTGTAACGTAAGTTTTGTCATGTTCTTTTCGACGGCTGAGGGATCGTTGCAGGGATTATATCCTTAATGCTCCGGGTGATTCCAGGCTGAGGACGTGTAAAGCTTACGGTGTTGATTCTGCGAGGCTTATTTCATAAAGAATTTGTGGGAACGGGAGACAGGAGGAGCGAAATCTTATGTACTGATCGTCCCCCGCGGTTGAAAATTGATTCAGGGATTAATTTGCGCCTCTGCTTACATTGAATCGCTGCTCATATTCTTCCCGTTGAATACTATGCGCATGTAGAAAAGAGGGTGACGTAAAGTCACCCTCTTTATGCACCAGGCAGTAGAATCCCGCCTGCGACTATGCGCTCAGGTTACGCGAGTGGCTATGCGAACCTTTCACGGAGCGTTCTGCTACTGAAGTTATTTTCGTGTTTGATATCTTTGACTGCGTTGGTGAGTACGTTGCCGTTAGGCAGATAACCTGCCATGGAACTGATAAAGTCTCGCAGATGCTTATATTCATCTTCTCTTGCAGCCATATATTTTTTATCCCCCTCGGGACCTGCAGCAATCATCCCTTTAAGCAGATTAAGCGCATTATTTGTATCGTTACCTAAACGTGTTGCCAGACCACTCGTTCTGGTACTCTCGGGGAGTTGTTTAAGTGTTGCTGCGGCTTGGTCCAGTAGAGGGAAGACTTGCGGCCAGTGCGGTGAGGGGGTGCCATTTGCCTCCGTTGCCTTTGCTAACAGCGGTCCTGGTTCTGAAAACATTCTCTCCAGATGTTGAACTTCAAGGAGTTTAATTTCAGTGGCGGCCATATTACGTAGCAGGGTTTTTTTCGGTTCTCCGCCGGGTAAGTCCTGCGCCTGAGTTTTCAGGTTGCTGAAGGTTTTCACCAGGTCTTCTGACCAGGTGGCGTGAAATCTGGCAACTGCGGTAATCTTCTGCTGCACATCAGCAAATTCCTTATAAATAGTATCCAGCTCGTTGTTCTTTGTCTGCAACGCAGTGATATGCTCCATCAGTGCATGCTTGCGTGGACAATCGCCGATGGCGCTCATTTTCCCGGCAAGGTCGTTGACAACATCCTTAATGGCGTACTTATTACCTTCTATATAATGGCGTAATGTGGCTTCGACAGACTCCATGACCTGGTGCTGGGTAATCAGGCTAGCAATGAATCCTTTGAATTCACTCTTGCCCTGTCCAGAAATAGTGAGTTGTTGTACTTTGTCTTTTAATGCTGTAAGTGCCTGAACGGCATTCCCTGACGCCGGGCTTCGTCCTGCCTCCGGCATACTCCCGACGTGTTCTTGCCAGATATCGACCTTACGGCGTAAAAGCCCCTCATCAAGTTCATCAATTTGCAGTTGATAACTCGACTTTCTTTGACTTTCTGGCAACTGAGTGTTCAGGGTTTGCAATTCATAAATGACCCTTTCCCGCGGAAAATCTAAAACATTATGATCGGCAAGCGTCAGTCCTTCACTCAGGAGTCTGTCAATTTTGCTGATGGTGACATTTTGCTGATGGACGGTTTCAGCGCGACTGATAAGTGTCATTTTGTCGGGTGTGAACGGGGGCAGACGGGTAGCTTGTGTCACCATTTTCTCGGTCGTTTTGCTATCCATATCTGACCGGATACCTGGATCACTCAGGAGTTTTGCCATGGTAGTCTCTGCCTCTTCCAGAGGCTGGAGCAACCTCCCGGAGGCATGCCGTGCCTGAGCCTCGATCTCTTCTCTGGCAATGTTGTGTGGGGCGATTTGCCGAATGGCATTGAGAGCGGTATTCAATAGCGTTGTCAGTGGCCCCGTCTCAGCCTGCCTCATTGCGACCTGCAGATTCGAAAACGGCTCCTGAGGGAAGGATTCGGAGGACTGGAGCTGCGCTTGCAGATCGGCGACCTTGTAAGCCAAACTCAGCTGGGACTGTATTTGTTGCAAACGATGGTTATCTGCCTCATGGAACAGTGTATCCATGTGTGGAGTAAACGTGGAAAGAAGGGACTGTTTTGTATTGATGGCGTCCTTGCAGAGAAGGCCTCCCTGTAGCAGGTCATCGGCGCATTCCTCAACGAGAGTGTCAACAAACTCATGGTTCAGCCGTTGATGACTTTCCAGCTGCTGCTGTCTGTGGGTATTCAGCGCTGCCAGTTCATTGTCGATAAATTCGCTGTGTAACTCGGTGCGAACGTCCGGATCCTGAACGGATCTTAACTGCGTCAGGTCCGCTATCAGTTTTTGATAGTGGTCTAACTGCGCTATCTGCTCGTCCAGGTTGCTTATTTCCTTGACGGACGTTTGCACCAGTACGCGCGATGCTTCCAGTGCTCTGGCCACCTCGAAGCCATGGCTGGTAGACATCACGGCAGCGGGGGCTAACTCAACGCTGCTGCCCCGGGAAATCAACTTTTCCTGATCTAACTGGTACAGCCCAGGCGCACCATCCTTACTGGTCATGTTGTGGGTGAGTACGTTTGAAAGCATCTCATGATGCATATCTGAATTCGATAATGCTATCTCGGGTAGCGTATGGTCATCTACGCGAATGACCAGAGTCAGGTGGCCAGGTGTATGAAGTTGACCCGTCATACCGGAAACGTTATGGCTTATCAGTTCAAATTCCATTGCGCGAACGTCGTCACCTTCCATTAGGTGAATAAGCCTTTCAATTGCCGGCCAGAGCGTTTCTATTGAATGGGTCTTATCGCTCGCAGCCGCCGTTTTTTCGCCGTAAATCATGTTGTAAATATCGCGCAGGTTCTTTTCTTTATCCTCTAAGTTCATCCCTGGCAGGTGGTTGAGTAATTTTATAAAGAAATTTTTGAATGCCTCCCAGCCTTCAAGATGGGTAGCTTCCTTCAACTGTCCCGTCAGCATGGCCTGTAATTGTAATTCATTAACACCAGAGGTGGTTCCGATAGTCATACTCATGAGCGTTTCCTTCTTTTTGTTGGTGAGAAGTTCATCGTATGAGCCCTCCCTGTTAATCACTATCGGGTGAAAGCGGGATACATCCTGTTATATGCCCGACGGGGAACGGCGTTATTCTGTTAAACCTAGTCGCCGTGCGCAGATAAGTAATTCGGTGACTTTATGGACGTTGAGTTTTCGCATGATATTTAATCGATGCGTTTCTACAGTTTTAACGCTAATACACAGTCGCTCGCCGATAAGCCGATTGGTAAAACCATCGGCAATAAGTTTGAGAATTTGCCGTTCGCGCGGCGTGAGTATTTCCGCGCTGTCATTTTTGACGCGAAGCGCGGCGTTAATCGCTTCCCGGTTTAGCGCCGGGTCGATATAACATTTTTTCACCGCGACGCTTTGTAATGCTGCCAGCAGCACCTGGCGACTACTATTTTTCAATACATAACCCAGCGCACCCGCGCTTAGCGTGCGTATTGCCATCGTCTCTTCCATATGGGCGGTATAGGCCAGAATCGCCATTTGCGGCAGCCGACGAAGTAGCTGCGGGATAAGATCCAGTCCATTAATTCCGGGTAAGCCCAGATCGAGCACCACGATATCCGGCTCATGGATGCGGCAGGCGTTGTAAACCTCCAGCCCATCATCAATCTGTGCGACCACGTGAAAGCGTGGGTAGGGAGAGAGCAGGTTAATGATTCCATTAACAATCAGTTCGTGGTCGTCGACCAGCAGGATTCTATGATCGTGCATTGTATTACCTCTTGATAGACGGCCTTGTTGTCCGGGGCTGGTTTAAGCGTCCAGTGCTACGTTCAGGGTGTGGCGAAGTTCGGTAATTTCTTCTGCAGCCAGCGCCAGGCCATGCTGCACGCGATTTTCCATATCGATGACGCTACAAACCAGAGGGCTCAACCCCGCCTGGCCGAGGCACCCTTTTAGGGTATGCAGCAGGGTGCTGGTTTTTGGCAGGGAGCCAAGGTTATGTTCGAGTTCACAAAGCAACAAATGCAGCGAGTGGCGTATTTTTTGGCGCATGGCCGCATCGTCCAGGGGAAGCAGCGCGTGCTCGACGCTGTGATCCTGCTCCTGGAGAGCGATATCGCGTTCCAACTGGTACTCCGAGGCAATGGAGATCCCATTGGCTAACTGATTGAGAGAGACGGGTTTGGTCAGATAATGCTGCATACCAGCCTCTTTGCAGCGGCTTATCTCCTCCGGGGCCGTATTCGCCGAGAGTGCCATAATCATGCACCGGGCGTCGTGATTCAGTGCGTCCCGTCGCCAGAGCCGGGCGCACGTCATGCCGTCCATCTCCGGCATACGAATATCCATCAACACCAGATCAAACCGCTGCTGCCGACCCAGCGCCAGCGCTTCTTCACCGCTCGCCGCGAGGGTAAATTCCTGGCCAAGAGAAGCCAGCATCATGCTAAAAATATCCCGATTGATAGCCGCGTCATCAACCAGCAATATATGTAACCTCCAGGGTTGTACCGGAAGCAGGTCGGCGCACTCACTCGCCACGCCAGAAAGCGCGTGGAGTACGGTCTCACGCAGCTTTCCGGGCAGAAAGCACAGATCATCGGCGTTAAATACGCTCTCTTGTCTGGCGATTTCGCACGTTAGCCCCCAGGTGCAGAGCTGGCGATGCAGAACCAGCGGTGCGGCAATCTCGCCCGACAGCGGTTCGGGAGGCTGATATTTGCCAAGCGGCAGCAACAGCGAGAGGCAAGTGCCAAATCCTGGCGTACTGCGTAACTCAAGCCATCCTCCCATCATTCTTGCGAGGGTCGAGGCAATCGTCAGGCCGAGCCCCGTTCCCTGACAGTGCCCCTGGCTCTGGAAAAAAGGCTCGAATACGGCTTTTTGATCGGCAAGGCTAATGCCTCGCCCGCTGTCGCTCACGGCGAAAATAAGAAAATCATCGCTACGTTTAACGCTAAGGCAAATCGCGCCCTTATCGGTAAATTTGAGGGCGTTGCCCAGCAGGTTGACCAGGATCTGCCGTAGGCGAGTCCCATCCACTTCGAATATTAACGGTACCCGGTGACCAACAAAGGTTTTCAGTGTTAACCCTTTGCTTTGCCCGGGGCCCTGGATGGTATGCATCGCCTGATCCAACAGCGGGAGTATCGCGGTGTCCTCGACGTGGAGCGAGAGCTGTCCGGATTCAATGCGTGAGAAGTCGAGCAGATTATTGATGATGCTGAGTAACGAAAGGGTGCACTGACTGGCCGTATTGGACAACTGCGACTGTTTTTCACTCATGGGAGTTAATTGCAGAAGTTCGAGAGCCCCCAGCACCCCGCTTAAAGGCGTTCGCAATTCGTGGCTTATCGTCGTCAGATGACTACTTTTACGCTTATTGGCCTGCTCGGCGTGCTGCTTGGCGATCGTCAGTTCGCGGGTGCGTTCGGCGACGGTATTTTCGAGGTTGTCATACTGCTCGTGGAGGGTATCAAGCAGCAAATTATAGGCGCGGGCAATGCTTCCCAGCTCGTCGTGGCGGTTTTCCGGTAACCGGGCGGAGAGGGTGTCTGGCCCGGTTTTCTCAATGATGTTGACGAAGTCCCACAGCGGGCGGGCCAGATGGCGGTGAAGCAGCCAGAACAGCATCATCGCCAGCAGTAGCAGGGTTGTCAGGGCAAAAGGTAGCTGCTCCGCCACGATGTTAAGCGCACGTTTTAGCACCCCGCTGGTCGGGTACAGGATAATCTGCTGCCAGCCGGGGCCTTTAAGTTCGCTGCGAAGTACCAGATAGCCTGGGATCTGCTGCCATCCGTCGTGGAGAGGCAGGTTCAGCAACATTTTTTGTAGCGTTCCGCTGTTACTTTCCGCAAGGTCCGAGAAGGGCAGGATCTGATTGTGCTTATCAAGCCAGAGATTGATATCGCTGTCCGAGACGTTGTGGCCATAGGAAAGCAGGTCGTTAAGCTTAACCGCTAAGCCAATCAGGATGTCATGAGAACCTGCTGCCGCGATAGAGACGCTCCAGCCGGTGCCGGGGATGTATTCTGGTTTACCCCAGAACAGGTTGTCGTGCGTGGCACGGCGTGGAAATTGCCACAGCTCGTTTTCCCGGCGAATAAAATAATCGGGCGAATGATCGAGCGGGGGCAAAAGAGAAATACCATAGCGTCGGTCAAGGATAAAACTATCAAGATAGTATGTCTGTCCTGCGGTGCCATAAACCTGAATGAAATTCAGATCCTGGGCCTGTTTGTCCTGCGGCGTACAGATGCTGGCATCGACGGGGAAATAGCGACTCTCGCTTTTTGCCACAGGATGCGTGCCCGTAGGGACATAGTGGTAGAGGCCATAGCTCTGGGCGAGCGCCAGCGCATCTCGCTCAGCACCTTCAAATCGATGGTTGCTTAGCCCCACCCGGAGGCGCGACATATGGGATAAATTTTCAATTATCCGTCGACGATTTTGATTTAGTGAAATATAGGTTGTGGTGAATATAATAATCAACCAAATGATTAGCAGGCCAACAGATATCAGTAGTGTTAATTTCCCCACCAGGGAGTGCTGATTTTTCATTATTGTTATCCTTAGGTGGTTTTATAATGCGTGACGTCATCAGGCTTAGTGATGTCAGAATACAAAATTATCGGCCTTACTCTCGATTCAGATAAAAAATCTAATTAATATAAAGCTTAATAAATGCCGCGAAAAACCATTGTATTAATTTGTAAGTGAGTATGATGGCAAGACGCTGAGGAAAAGATATCAGGTCTTTTACTGATGTACACCCAGGGGATCCTGAACGAATATGAACGCTATTCAGGAGGCCCTGACTATGTTTGATAAATTAAAAAAAATCCCTACGGTAGAGAACTTACGTATTTCATCTGATAGTGCAATCATGCTGATGAAATTAGATGGCAGAATGGCGCGTGGATATTTGTGTACGCTGTCTTTAGTTTTGGCTATTTTTATTGACAGTATCGATAATTTTCCTCTTGAAACCGTGAGGTATATCACTCTGTTACTTGCTGCCTGCCCGGAAATTCACGATTACGCCTTGCAGTTAATACCTGATGGAGGATGGTTGTGTTGTTATTATGACAAAAATATGTCAGCTGAAAAAATGGCCGTTGAAATTGAAAAACATCTGGCTCTGACACGATATTTGGCAAACATCATTGTTAGTCAAAAAAACAGTAAGATGTGAGGCCAATATGAGAATAAAAAGAATGGTGGTATTTCCTGCGCTTTTTTTTTGTCTGTGTGCTCATGCGCAAACGCTCGCCTGGAAGGGGGCCGACTTTTCGCTGCGTGCCCGGAAAATCTCGTTGGCAGCGGTCTTGCAAAATTTAGCAGAGAACTATGACACGCCAGTGGTCATCGATCCGGCCATTGTGGAAACATTTAGCGGTGAAATCCCTCCAGCTTCTCCTGTTGCAATTCTGAATAGATTAACCACGCAATATAACCTGGTGACCTGGCTTGATGGCAATACGCTGTTTGTCTACCCCGCATCACGCGTGGCGCATCGCGTCATTACCCTAAACACGCTGCCTGCCAGCACCTTTATTCGTTATCTGCGTAAACGAGACGTGCCAGAAAAAAGTAGCTGCGAAGCGCGCACCATCCCGGGTGTTAATGCCATCGATATTAGCGGTGTCCCCGCCTGCACCGCGCGCATTACCCAACTGGCGTCCATGCTGGATGGAGAGATGACCCACCGCCGGGATGATGCGGTTAGCCTTGTGGTGTACCCACTCAAATATGCCACCGCAGTGGATGACCATTACCAGTACCGCGATCAAAATGTCGTTGTCCCGGGGATTGTCAGCGTACTTCGCGATATGAGCCGAGGTAGTGCGCCGACCACGAGCAGCAGTTCTGCTGCGACGCAGGGATTACCGATGTTTTCTGCCGATCCGCGACAAAATGCCGTCATTGTGCGGGATCGCTCGGTCAATATGGCGGGTTACCGCAAACTCATCGGTGAGCTGGATAGAAGGCCTCAGATGATAGAAATCTCGGTCACGATTATTGATGTTGATGCCGGGGACGTCAGCCAGCTCGGTATTGACTGGAGCGCAGCGCTTTCTCTGGGCGGCGGTTCCATCTCCTTTAACGGCCCGGACAGTAGCGCCGGAGGGGGATTCTCCACCGTCATTAGCAACACGCCCAGCTTTATGGCGCGGCTGGTGGCGCTCGAGAAGAATTCCCACGCCTATATTTTGTCGCAACCGTCGGTGGTGACGCTCAATAACATTCAGGCGGTGCTGGATAAAAACATCACGTTTTACACCAAACTGCAGGGCGACAAAGTCGCAAAACTTGAATCCATCACCACGGGGTCGCTCCTCAGGGTCACCCCACGGCTGCTGGAGGAGCAGGGCAAGCAGAATATCATGCTGAGTCTCAATATCCAGGACGGGCAGCAAAACCCGCCGTTGAGTCAGGATGAACCTTTACCGGAAGTACAGAACTCAGAGATAGCCTCTCAGGCCACCCTCCATCCCGGGCAGAGTCTGCTGCTGGGGGGCTTTAAGCAGGATAAACAGATGCAGGCGCAGAACAAGATCCCGCTGCTTGGCGATATTCCGATTATTGGGCATTTGTTCCGCAACGATCTTAACCAGACCCATAGCGTTATCCGTCTGTTTCTCATCAAAGCCACCGTAGCCAATAGCGACAGCAGCCATGGATAGCGAGTGGAAAATCCGTTTACTCGGCGGGGTACTGCACGGCCGTGAAGTCTGGCTGGCGGATGGGCATCTTTCGGTCGGAGAGCGCGGCTGCGATCTCTGTATTCCGCTGTGCGGCGGCGACAGACTGGAATTCACCGCAACACCGGAAGGATTATTGATCAATACCGGGGGGGCTCCGGTGCGGGTCAATGGTCGGCGGCATCAGCCCGACAAGCCATTACCCGAAGAGGGCGTGGTGCATGCTCTGGGGCTGACGATGGCGTTTGGCCAGCACCACGCCAATTTATCTCGCTATCCGCTTCGTCGAACAAGTCCAGCCCTGCTCTGGGGGATGGTGCTTGCGTGCCTGATACTGATGGGGGCCACCGTATTGGTCCTGCTTTGTAGCGGGAACCCACCGCCGCCGCCGCCGATGACCTCCCGGGTGGCAGAACTGCTGCAGCAAAACGGGTTGACGCAGATCGCCGCAGCCTGGGAAAAGGATGGCACGCTTCGGCTCTCTGGCTACTGTGAAAAGAGCGACAGGCTGCAAAGCGTGCGCCTGAAGCTGGGCACATGGGGAGTGCTGTATCAGGATAATGTGGTGTGCACCGATCAGCTTATCAGGCAGGTGCGAGATGTCCTGACCCAGGCGGGGTATGACGAGGTAGAACTCACAAGCCACGCACCGGGCGAGATTAGCATTAACGCCGATATCATGATGGGCAAGCGCTGGGCGGGTATCCAGCAGCAGCTGACGACGATCCCCGGCCTGAAACATCTGCATATCGACAACCGTCATGAAACCCAAATCAACGCATTGATCGCCAGCCTGTTGCAGCAAAGGCTGGCGGAAAAAGTTAGCGTAACCTCAGTCGGTCAGGCGTTCGTTATCAGCGGCGTACTGAATATGAATGAGCAGCAATCTTTAAACCATCTGCTGGCGCAATTGCGCCAGCAATTCCCCGGGATTGCGATGAGCTACCAGAATGTGGCGTCGTCCGGGGAGGGCAGCCAGCGCTTCCCCTCACCGATTGCCGCTATTGTCCATGGTCAGCAGGGGATTTACCTGCTGTTGGAAGATGGCGAGCGCCTGAGGGCGGGGAGCCAGCTACCGCAGGGAGGCGAAGTCGTTGCCCTGACCGACGCGGCGGTGGCGCTCAGATTTCCTGACGCATTGATTAACTATTCTTTCAATTTTTGAGCCTATAACACGATGCCAACGCTGACTTATTTAGAAGATAGTGTGCGCGATTCGATTAATCAGGCGCAGGACAGATTAAAAATATTGCAGGCAGCAAAAATAAGATTGCTGCACTCGATGAAAGGACCGGCCACCCAGGAACAATATCAGCAGTTCACCTTATTGTTGGAAGCGGTGATTCAGGCCGAAGATATTATCAAGGTGATCGCATATCGCTATCACAATCAACCTGTAAAACCTGATGATGAAAACTAATATTGCGGCTGAACAAAGAAGAATGGAGCGTGAATATTCCCGACTGTGTCAGTGCTATTCAAACTTCACCAGGCTGAAGCTGGCGATGGCTGAACTCGTGGCGCGTGCCGCAACTGACCCTGCCGCCGCGAAAAAGCTTAATGACCTGCAGGCTCTGATGCCTCAGGGTATTGCGGGGCTGGAACGTCAGGCCGGGAAGGATATGCAAGCGTTGAACGTTGCCCTAAAGCAACTGCAATCGCGACTTAAAAATATGGTTAATAACCAATAATGCTACTGAGGTGAAAATATGAGTGGAAATCTATCAGTAGGTCATCGTTTTGACTTTAACACCCCGGGTTTAACAACGTCGAATATCAAGTTGGGCGCAGGCGATGATAATACCGTTGCGGATGATCAGGATATTAATAATCCATTCGCCTACGGTTTTTCGGTTCTTGATAATTTGCAATTGGTTTTGCAAAAAATTGCCAATGCGCTTTTTGGCAAAATAAATACCAGCACCGATCGTGCACGCAATACACAGGATATGTCTAATCGAATGGATGAGGTTATTGCTGACGCCGCAAAAGGTGATGATAAAACGCGTAAACCGGTACCCGATGAGGTCGTCAAATATATGCGCGATAACGGCATTCTCGTCGATGGTATGTCGATTGATGATTACATCAGTAAGCATGGTGGTACAGATGGCCTGGATAAGGGCTCGCTGCAGGCGGTCAAAGCGGCTCTTGATAACAGTGCGAACCGCGATACCGACCTGATGACTCAGGGGCAACTCAGCATTCAGAAAATGACCCAGGAGATCAATGCGGTTGTCACTCAGATGACCGGATTACTCAGCAAATGGGGGGATTTACTCAGCATGATTGCACAGAAGATGTACTGATGATGAAAACGGACGGTCGGGATTCAGAAATCGTGCTGCGTTTTTTTCAACAGGGCGGCGCGTTGCGGATGCTTTTTGCTACGGATATCAGTGCTGATTTGGATGTTTTGCAGCGTTATGCGCGGCAATTGGCAAACGCAGGGGAATACGGTGCAGCAGCCCGGATCTTTAAGGTACTGACCATCTATGACGCGTGGTCTTTTGAGTACTGGTTTGAACTGGGCGCCTGTTGCCGGGCCGATGCTGCCTGGAGTGATGCCATCTACGCCTATGGGCGTGCCGCGAAAATAAGAGTATCGGAGGCGCAGGTACCCTGCGACGCCGGGGAGTGTTATCTCGCCTGCGGCAATTTACCGCAGGCGGCCAAAGCCTTTCGGGCAGCGTTGCTGGTATGCGGCGTAGAGCATCAGGGAGATAACCATGAGAACAAGGATGTGGCGGATATACGCCGACGTGCGCGCGCGGGCCTGAGCAAAACAGGAGAAGATCATGAGTCGGATGCAAATTAACGGTGCTCCAACCGCCAGCGATGAGGTTTTCCATCGACCTCTCACCGCTCGGGTACAGACCCCCCACATCACCAGCGGGGCATTAGGCGAACACCTCCACGCGCTGGCGCTGTTTGCTGACGAAGATAAGGGCGTGAAACGCTGGGGAGGCGTGAGCCTGCAGGAGGCGGATAACGCGCTACGCACGCTCATGGGCGCTCACTCTGAAGGTGCGAAACGCCCTACGGTGCGCGACGTGCTGGAAATGGACCCGATGATGTTATCCATGATGATGACGCAGCTAGTGTTGAAAGTTTCTGGTAACAACGCCAATGCTCTGTGCCAGCAGCTGGAACGTGCAACTGAGGTTCAGGCAGCACTGCGTAATAAGCAGGTTGCGGAATATCAGGAACAAATCAATAAAGCGATTGAGCAGGCCGACCAGGCGCGGAAAGCCGGGATCTTCAGCGCGGTTTTTGACTGGATAATCAGCGGCGTTGAGGCCGTGGTCGGCGTACTGAAGATGGTTGAAGGCGTTTTAACGGCCGATCCGCTGGCGATTGCCGATGGTGCGGCATATTTCTCGGCAGGGGTGGCCGGAATGGTTAAAGCGGGCGCAGAGACCGCGCTGCTGCTGGGGGCCGATAAGTCGGTTTGCAACGACATCATCAATGCGGCAGGGACGGTGCAAACCGCCTGTGAAGGCGTGGCGCTGGCGCTGGATATTATGCAGATCGGCCGCGGTATTAGCGCCGCTCGCGCTATCACCAAAGCCACAGAAGAGGTGCTGGACTCGGGGGTGGGTAAAGCTCTCATCGATGCCGTTGCCAAAGGCGCAGAGAGTGAACTGAAGACACTGGCGGAGAAAGCGGGGCAGGAAGTCAGCCGGGTGATGGGCAAAGACTTTGGCATGGCGCTTGAGCGCGAGATGGTTGAGGTTGGTGATATGGCGATAGAAGCCGCAGCTCATGAGCTGGAGGCCGAATCGAACATGGTACGCGGCATCAGTAAAAGTTTTACCCGCGAAGGCGTTGCGAAGCTTGTGGAAACGGCTATCGAAGGCGCCGGTAAGGATCTGCTGAAAAAAAGCGAAGAGGTGGTGGCGAAGAAACTTCGCGACGCCATTTTGCAAAAGCTCCGCCGCAGCATTGTAAAAACCGTTATTAGCGATTGTACCCACAAAGCCCTGCTTATCACACGGGCTACGGCCGGCGGGGCAAATCGTATTTCGGCATCCATCGTGGCCGCCACCAGCGCAAAACTGCAAAGAGATATTGAACGGCTGATTGTGCAGCAGGGCTATATCGATTTTATGCAGAACTGGACGGAAGACCGCAAGAAAACGCAGCAAAAGCGGCTCAATGAAGCGTATCAGGATGGCGCCAACGCGCTGAGAATTGCCTCAGAAATTATCGATAACAGCGGCACGGTGTTGGCAAATATTGCCGGACAACGGGCCTGAGGAGGAGAGATGGCCAGAGCAGTTATTTCTGAAAATTCAATGGTGTTTCTGGATGTTAGCCCGACCATTGAGGAGACCGGGAACCCCGCAAATCGGACGTTATCTGTTAACGACAGCGTTAACGTTCAGGGCAGTGGTAAAGGAACGCTCGATACGAACGATTTTTTCGCTATGTTCGATGAAATCTGGAGCAAGCTGCTGATGCTTGCGAAGCAACTGCGCGACACGATGCAGTTCTATAACCAAAAGAAACAGGAGCTGAGCTGGGGGCTTGAGATCAACACCCTGCAGCAAAGTGTTAAAGCCATCGACGATAGCTATGGTGCCGCTAAGGCCGGGGCGATTGGCGGAATGTTTGCCGGGGTGCTGACGGTCGGCGGAGCCTTTTTCGGCGAGGCCGGGATGACGGTAGGCAACGCCATGGGGCAGGTGGCCAACGGTATTGGTAGCTGGGCCTCGGGAAGTGAAACCCGCAAAGCGGATGCGGAAAAAGCCATTGCCGAGCTGCAGAACAAAGGGGCGCAGTCGTATGCCAAAACGCTGGACGACACGTTAATGAAGGCCCGCGAAATCATGCAGCAAATGATGGAGATGGGCCGCAATCTCGTCGAGGTGTTTAGTCAGGTCCTGCGCGCGATTTCGCGCTAAATGCCGGAGGATATCGTATGGACGAAATAGCGCGACTGCTGCGTAAGGAGGGACTGGTTCCGCGTTCTGCCTGTTTGCCCGGCTGCGGGTTGCTGCTTGGGCAACAGGTGGAGCGGTATCCCTACCGTCTCGTCTACCGTATCGATGAAGATAACCTGATCTTGTGCAGTTTTCATCGCGTACCGGACAGCCAGCCCCAGCCTTCATCGCTGGTGGCGCTATGGAGGATCCTCCGCTGTCTGTTTCAACAAGTCTCGTGGCTGCGTGCCGTCAGAATGCTGGTGATAACCGATGTGTGGGATCGCCTGCTGGCGATGCAGCGCCATCAACTGGTGCGGCTGTTGTACAAGCTGGGGGCGGTCATGGTGTTTCACAACGGCGAGAGTTGGCTGGAAATAACCGCCGATACGCTATGTAACCATAGAAAGCGACGTTCATCCCACTACTGAATGAGCTGGAGAAGAATATGGAACCGACATCTCTTGAGCAGACGCTGTGGCACGACCCGGTTATCAAAAAGGCGCTGGAACTCTCCCCGGATGAGGTTTATGCCAGAGGTTATGCCGCCTGGCAGCAGCGGGATTACGATCGTGCGCTGGTGGATTTTTCCTGGATGGTGATGACTCAGCCCTGGAGCTGGCGCGCGCATATCTCGCTTGCTGGCGTGTTGATGATGCAAAAGGAATACGTGCTGGCGATGAACTACTACGGCTACGCGCTGATGCTGGACGCCTGCCATCCCGAGCCGGTGTATCAGATAGCGGTCTGTCTGAAAGCGATGGGTGAATTTTCTGAAGCCAGAGTCGCGCTGCAGACCGCGTTGACGATGAGCTACGAAGATCCTTCTTATAGCACGGTGCGCGCCAATGCAGAGCAGATGCTGAGTCAGCTTCTGGCGTAGCGTACCCGGATGAATCGACGGGGAACAACATGCTAAGAGTAGATAACTATTCCCGCTTGCCTTCACTGACAAGCGCTTACAGTGACGATTCCGAGGGCCATGATGCCGACGTTACCCGCCCTGTGTTGCTTCCGCCAGGTGCTACGCGACCGGTTCTCGCGACGCCGCTGAGTGAGGAAAGCCAACTGAAGCGACAGGCTTATACCGGATATTTTATTCAACACCTGGTGCGTTTTACCATGTCCAGCGTCTCATTCGGGCTGTCGTTAGCGGCGGCGGTGCTGTCCGGCGGCGCCGGGATCCCTCTTGCCGTCGTGGCCGGTACCGCCATGCTTGTTGCAGCAGGGGATGCCTGTTGCGCGCTGTATAACCTGATTCAGGTGCGTAACGACCGCGAACCGCTGAAAACGGGAAATGATTCTATCGTGTTAGCGACGAAGATGCTGATGACAACCTGCGGTATGAGCGACTCACATGCGGAAACCGTCGGTGACGTCGCTTCCTGTGCATTCCGCATTGGCATTGCGCTCTCCTCTGTCTTTTTAGCATCCGCACATCTGCCGGGAAGCACCGCCCATACGCTCTCCAGTATTTCGTCGGGTATCACGGCGGTGCTTACCGTCGCAGGCGGTGGGATTGACATTTACACAGCACGGGTTGAGCGCATGCAGGGCAGTATTACCCCATCAGCCAAACCTGCGCCCGCCGTACTTGAGGCCGACGAAAAGAGCACTACACCCAGTCAGGAAGAGCTCCAGAGAATGGTTGATTCAGTGGTTGCCTGCTATGAACGTTATCGGGCGCAGCGGCACGCAACCACGGTCATCCCGGCATGGTAGATATTGGTCGCATTGGTCATGGCGTGGAGGTCAGTGCTGAAGTGCGGCAGATGGTGCGGGAAATGGTCGAGGGGTTGACGGTTCCGGTTTTACCCGCACCGCAGCATGATGCCGCGAATAAGGAGGCTGAAGACGCCTGCAAACAGGGGCAGAAGAGTATGCTCGCCAGACTGACTGAACGGGCGGCAGACATGATCCCCGCAGGCTTTTTCAGCTGGCAGAGCGTGGTGCTGGGAGGGCAGATTTTGTGCTGTGGTACGGGGATCGTGCTGGCGGTATTCAGCGGTGGCTCGGCACCGCTGCTGCTGCTCGCCGGGTTTGGCCTGGCCATTGCCATTGCCGATATTGCCTGCCTGATTTATCACTACAAACATGGCTTGCCGATGGGGCACGACAGCATCGCCAACGCGGTGAACCTCATTGCGCACCGTTTTTATGACGCGAGCAAGAGCCAGAGTATTGCCGGAATGGTGTCTCTGGGGTCACGTGCATTACTCACGGCGGCGGTCGTCGGTCAGCCGTTTATGATGACTTCCGTCGGCCTGAGCTTCCCGGTCTTTTGCCCGGTGAGCAATGCCGCCTGGGGAACGCTGGCATTTTTGCGCTTCGGGGCAGCAGGCTGTCCGGTAACCGGACAGCAGGTGAGCGTACCCTTTTTCCGCCTACTGGCTCGTCTGTTTCCGCCAACGGATAACCCTGCAAAATCTGCCGTCACTTTCAGGCCATCACCTGATAGGTAACTGCACCACGGCGGTCATAATTGAACGCGTAAAGGCTCGCGTAATCGGAGGTAGCAATGAACGTTGAGCAGCTTGTTGACAGCTTATCGCGCCTGGCACATCAGGCCGGGCAGGCGATTGAGGACAAAATGAACGGCCAGGACATCTCAAATCCGGAAGCCATGCTCAAAGCCCAGTTTGCCGTACAGCAGTACTCCACTTTTATTAACTACGAGAGTGCGATGATCAAAACTATCAAAGATATGCTCAGTGGCATTATCACCAAAATATGATGCTGACAGAGAAGGAGAGGCGGCTGGTGGTCGAGGCGGCCTTTGCCGGGATAAACCACGGTCTGCAACGACAAGTCCATGCCATTCTGCCAGCGCTACCTTTGCTGGTTGAGAACACCAGCCTGCAGGCGTTATGCCGCGCGGTGCTGCTGGCCGGTTTGAACGAGTCCGCCCTGGCACGCCAGGCGCTTGCAGACGTTGCCCTTCCAGAAGCTGAAACAGTGAAAACCTGGCTTAAATAATCTTAACAGGAGTGACTGATGAGTGCGATTAACAGCCTAACCGCGATGGACGTTGCCATCATGGCCGCAGCGCCATCAGCAACTGTCGTACCCGCGCCGGATGGCGAGCAAATAGCCGCCTTCAATAAATTACTCTTTGCCGGTACGCCGCAGGGGGATGTAGGCAGTCTGACACCCTCTCAGATGCTTGTGCAGCAGGCCACGACGCTCGGGGCTACCGTGGGCGTGGACCTGGGCGCTAAGGTGGCTGGTGCAGTTTCCCAGTCAGTTAATAAACTGGCTAATATGACATGAAGTATCTGCGTCTGGCTCTGATCCTCGGGCTGGCGTTACTGCTGACGGGCTGCCGCGTTGAGCTCTACAGCGCGCTGCCCGAGGACGATGCCAATCAGATGCTGGCGATCCTGATGCAGCACAATATCGATGCCGATAAGCAGCCCAAGGCCGGGGGCGTTACGCTGCGGGTGGAACAATCGCAGTTTATCAACGCTGTTGAACTGCTGCGTCTGAACGGTTTTCCACGGCGCAGCTACGTTTCTGCGGAAACCATGTTTCCCCCAAATCAACTGGTGGTATCGCCCGCAGAGGAGCAGCAAAAAATTGTTTTCCTCAACGAGCAGAGAATTGAGCGGATGCTGAGTCAGATGGACGGGGTGATCCACGCTGATGTGACCATTGCTTATGGTCGTGCGAATGACGACGGGTCCGTTGGACCGGCTTCCGTGGCGGTATTTATCAAGTATTCACCGCAGGTCAATCTTGAAGCTTTCCGGGTGCAGATAAGCAACCTGGTTGAAAAGTCTATCCCCGGCGTGCAGAAAGAGCATATTGGCATTCTGATGCAGCCAGCCGAATTTCGTATGCTGAGCGTGGCTAACATGCCAACGGCCACCCCGTGGAGGGCAATAGCGTGGATAAATCTACATCGCTGGGCTTTGATGCCTCCGTTGCTGCTGGCAATGCTGCTGCTGATTTCTCTGATGTTGATAGTCTGGCGCAAAAGAGGCTAGCCCCCCGGATCCCCGATGAAGCCCTGTTACGGATGCATCGTTATCTGTGGACACCCGCGCGCTACGCCCACTCTCGTTGGCTGACTCGGCTTGGCTTTGCCCCTGCGGCGAAGTGGCGCTACGGGGCCAACCCACCGCTCGACCGGTGTCTGAATCAGGCACTGCAGGTACGCAGAGGAACGCCGCGTCTTCCTGTCACGCTTAGCCTCCGGCAGCAGCGCATGGTTCAGCTTGCTCCTCGTCTTCAGGCATTTGCGCTGGCAACGGGACTGCTGGTACTCGGCTGCAACGACTATTTTCTGCTGCCGGACTACCGGCGGGCGCTATTACACCTGCTTGATGACGGGCTTATCTGGCAACTGTTCGGACTTTGCCAGGGAAACCACCGTGCCCTATTTTCGCCGACACAAACGGTTGAAATTGCATTGCAGTTGGGTACTGCCGTACTGACCCGCGCCGCACAAAACGATCCTGTGCTGTATGCGCTGCTGATTACGCTTGCGCCCTGTGAACGTGCGTTATGGTTGCCGGTACCGGCGCTGGCGATGAATTTACTGGAGCGAACGCTATGTGCCGACTTCCGCTGATTGAACTTGCTGCGCCACTGCCGGGCGGGCGCATTATCCCGGCAGTACAGTTAACGGCGCTGCTGCAACAGGCCGCCTGCATACGTCGTGCGGACCTTGAGGCAAAAGGGATAGTCAATGCGGCCCGGCGCAAAGCCGAGGGCCTCATTCAGCAAGCGAAGAAAAACTGCCGCGAAATGGAGGCCTCCAGGCAGCGTGAGTTCAGCGCATTGCAACGCGATACGCTCAGGCGCCTGGAATCCCGCTGGCTGCGAAAGCACGTCTTTCGCCTGTTGGGTGATGAAGCCCAGGAGCAGGCGCTGGTCAGCGCGGTATCGGGCCGCATCCATCACTGTCTTGAGCAGGTATTAAGCGCCTGGTTCGAACAGCAACCCCCGGATAAAACGCTGTGCGCCCGGCTCGCTTTGCAGGCAGAACAGATGGCGAATGAGGGGGTGTTGACCCTGCAGTGCCATCCTGACCTTCAGCAGAGCATGCGGGAGGCGTTCGGCTCGCGCTTTGTGCTGCTTGCGGCCCCTGAGCTACCCCGGGACAGCGTGGTTTTAGCGTCGTCACAGCTGTCGGTGGCGTTCTCGCTCGAAGGCCATTTTCAACAATTGTTGCAATGGCTGCGCCCGGGTTGCCCAGAGACAGGAGAGCAGGATGAAAGTCTCTGAGACGACCGCGCTACAGAATCATGACGCCAGCCTGCGTGAGCCGCAGGTGCCGGTGGAAGATGCACCATCACCGATGGCGCAGGCGCTTATTGAGCTTGAAGAAACCTCCGGCAGCGCGCTAATAGAAACGCTCGAAGACATGGGAATGGCGCTGAGCGGGCGGCTCAAAGATTTACAGCAAGCAGATCTCAAAGAACGGCTTGATCAACGACAGCAGGCCTTGTTGCGGATAGTACAGCGGATGCAGGAGCAGGCGGGCGGTATCCCCGCTCAACTGACGCAACCACATTCCGGTTCGCCCCTCGGTCAACAGCTGTTGGGCGTTGCGGCGTTACTGCTCGCTGAAAAACCAAATAGCAAAAGACGTAAAGCGCTGAGCGACAAGCTTGCTGAACTGATGAGCGAGCAGGGTTGGGAAATATCGCTGTTTGGCATGCTGGAGCTGGGACAGGTGAGCAAAGGCGCGCTGGCGCAAATCAATCGTCTATTCCAGCAGGCAATGGACGAGGAGGTTGCCTCATTAGCCGAGTGGTTTCAGCGCATCATGGACTGGCCGGACCGTCGCCAGCGGCTGAGGGTGCTGCTGCGCATGATGGCCTTTGAGCTTTCCGCCTGTGTTGTCGGTTCCCAACAACAGCGGCTGGCGGGGGTGCTGGTACGCCTGCGCCGATTATTGCTGTTTTTAGGGCTTGAGCAGGAGTGCTTGCGAACCGAATCCGCGTGCGAGATGGCTTCAGGAACGCTGCTTCCGTTGCTTATCGAGATGATCAATGAAAGCTGGCTGTTTGATGAATGGCTCGCGCCACGGCTGGCGCAGCGGGCCGCGTCTGGGCGTTTATACAACCGACTTTTACAACATCTGGATGCGCTGTTCTCGCTGATGCCCGAACCCTGTTTTAACGATGAAGATCAGCGTGAACAAATTCTCGCCGTACTGCGCAGTATGAAGGGAGATCGGGCTATCACCTGATTACCTGCGCGCGCCTTATCTGGAACTCTGTAGCCCTACGCAAGCAGGAGGTCGTATGGCGTTAGACCGAGTGACAGAGCTTAATATTCTGCTGTTTATGCAGCTAGCCGAACTGCCCGCGCAGCCAGCCGCCGCTGGGATGTACTGGCAGGGCGAGCGGTTTCAAACCTGGCTTAGCTGGCAGGATGACCGACTCCACATTAGCCAGTGTATGCCGCTGGCTCCCTATGATGACAACCTGCTGTTACTGGCGCTTCAGCGCTGGAAGCCCGCTGACTTTGCCGGAATTCCACAGCGTATTTTTCAGCTGCGCAGTTGCCTGGCGATGAACTGTTGTCCGGCAGTCGATAGTGCGGCGGAACTGTGGCTGCGGGTGCATCACCGGCAGCAAGCTTTTCTGGAGTCGCTATGCAAATCTTAATGATGAAAAGCATGAGTATGCGAGGTCTACAGAAGGGGCTCGCCGCCTGCGCCGGCCGTCAGGACATTATTCTGGCCGTGGTGCTGCTGATTGCTATCGTGATGATGATCCTGCCGTTACCGACGTTCATGGTGGATATTCTGATCGCTGTTAACATCGCGTTTTCGGTCATTTTGCTGCTGATTGCAATCTACATCAATGACCCGCTGGAACTGTCGGTTTTCCCTTCTTTGCTGCTGATTACCACTCTGTACCGGCTGTCATTGACCATCAGCACTTCGCGATTGGTTTTGCTGCAGCACGATGCGGGCAACATTGTGGACGCCTTCGGCCATTTTGTGGTGGGGGGCAACCTGACGGTGGGGCTGGTGATTTTTACGATAATCACCATCATCCAGTTTATCGTCATCACGAAAGGGACCGAGCGCGTGGCCGAAGTCAGCGCCCGCTTCTCGCTCGACGGTATGCCTGGAAAGCAAATGAGCATTGATGGTGATCTGCGGGCCGGAGTGATTGACGCGGTTCAGGCGCGGCACCTTCGCCAGCAGGTTCAGCAGGAGAGCCGCTTTCTTGGCGCCATGGATGGAGCCATGAAGTTTGTTAAAGGCGATGCGATCGCCGGAATTATTGTGGTTCTGGTCAATATTATCGGTGGCATCATCATCGCCGTGGTGCAGTACGACATGCCGCTGGGTGATGCGGTACAAACCTACAGCGTGTTATCGATTGGCGATGGGCTGTGCGGACAGATCCCTTCACTGCTTATCTCACTGAGCGCCGGAATTATCGTCACCCGCGTGCCAGGGGAGAAGAAACAGAATCTTGCCAGTGAATTAACCACCCAGCTTGGTCGACAGCCGCAGGCGCTGATGTTGACGGCCGCGGTCTTGATATTATTCGCCCTGATCCCCGGCTTTCCCTTTCTGGACTTTTTTGTCCTGGCGGCGTTCACCGCGCTGCCGTTCTTTTTATTCTGGCGTCGCTCCAGGCACCCACAACACGATATACCGCAGACGGGAGAGATGAGTGAAGACCGGATGCAGCCTGGTGCCATGCCGTTAACGCTGCACGTGATGCCATCGCTCAATACCGGCACGCTGGCCCGGGATATTGATGCCTTACGTTGGATGCTTTTCGAAGAGTACGGTGTGCCGCTGCCGGAAATCATTATCAGGCCAGATAGCAGGGACTACGTGCAGGGGATGTCGGTGCTGATTTACCAGGAGCCGGTCTTTTCATGCGCCATCCCCGAGAACGCATATCTGCTACTGGAGCCAGATAAACAGCCGGGGTGCGAAGTACAACCGCTGCCGGACGGGATGGGAAGTATCGGCTGGCTGGCAGCGGAGGCCGGAAAAAAAGCGCAGAGCATGGGGCTAGCGGTTGCCGAGGGAACCCAGCGCATCACGGCATTGCTCCGCCAGGTCCTGTTACGTCACATGGCGGAGTTTATCGGGGTGCAGGAGGCACGATATCTGATGGATGCCATGGAGAAGCGCTATTCTGAGCTGGTTAAAGAGCTGCAGCGGCAGCTGCCGATAAGCAAGATTACGGAAACCCTCCAGAGGCTGGTGGCGGAAAGTATTTCGATCCGTGATTTACGCACGGTCTTTGGCACCCTGATTGAATGGGCGCCGCGTGAGAAAGATGTGCTGATGCTGACCGAATATGTGCGCATGTCGCTGCGTCGGCATATTTTGCACCGGCTACAACCGAACGGTGAGGCGCTGCGCGTCCTGCGAGTGGGGGAAGGAATCGAAAACCTGATCCGCGAGTCTATCCGTCAGACCTCGATGGGGACCTATGCGGCCCTGAGCCTTGGGCAAAGTTCGCGCATTCTGAGCTTAATTCAGGAGGCACTGGCAGAGCACGGTGAGTTGAACATTGTTACCTCCGTCGATGCTCGCCGCTTTCTGCGCAAAATAACGGAAACGGGGCTGTTTAATGTTCCCGTACTCTCCTGGCAGGAGCTGGGAGAAAACTGTTCGGTACAGGTTGTGCACAGTATCGATCTCACACCACAGGAGCTTGCCGGTGACGATGATTAAAGCCGAGGTGCAGGCCGCCATTGAAAAATCGCTGACGCCACTGCGGGACGTACCACAAGGTTATCTGAAAACCGGGCGCTTATTGCACGTTGGCGCGACGCTGCTCAACGCATATCTGCCAGGCGTTTTTATGGGTGAGGTGTGTTGCGTGTTGCCAGAAGGTGCGCTGGCGGAGGTTGTTGGTATCGACGGCGCGACGGCGCAGCTTTCACCTTTTGCCACTACCACAGGCCTGTACTGTGGACAGAAGGTGCGATCCCTGGGGCGGCGACATCGTGTTCCGGTGGGGGAAGATCTCTTAGGGCGAGTGCTGGACGGTATGGGATTACCTCTTGATGATGGCCCCGCCCCGCAGGGGCCCTGGAGAGATTACGATGCACCGCCACCTTCGCCGCTGCTGCGCCAGCTGATTGAGAGGCCGATGCTTACGGGGATCCACGCCATCGACGGGCTTTTGACCTGTGGTGAAGGACAGCGTATGGGGATTTTTGCAGCGGCGGGGGTGGGGAAAAGCACCCTGATGTCGATGCTGTGCCGCAGCCCGGATAGCGACATCAACGTGCTGGTGCTTATCGGTGAGCGTGGTCGAGAAGTGCGTGAATTCATTGAGCAAACGCTGGGTGAAGAGACACGACGGCGCTGCGTGATGGTGGTTTCAACGTCCGACCGGCCCGCGCTTGAACGCATGAGGGCGCTATGGGTGGCGACCACCATCGCCGAAGCGTTTCGCGATCGCGGCAAGCGCGTACTGCTGTTTGCCGATTCCTTAACCCGCTACGCCCGCGCCGCCCGCGAGATAGCGCTCGCCGGTGGCGAAGTTGCAGTTTCCGGCAGCTATCCTCCCAGCGTTTTTGCGGCATTACCACGGCTGCTCGAACGGGCGGGTAAGGGCACCCTCGGCAGCATTACCGCGTTTTACACCGTACTGGTGGAAAGCGACGACATGAACGAACCGTTGGCCGATGAAGTGAGATCGTTACTCGACGGCCACATCGTACTGTCACGCCGCCTGGCAGAAGCGGCCCACTTTCCTGCCATTGACGTGTTAGCCAGCCTTAGCCGCCTGATGCCGATGGTGGCCAGCGGTGAACACCGGGCGTTGGCGAACGCGATCCGGCAGTTGCTGTCGGTGTATCGCGACGTGGAGCTTCTGGTGCGGATAGGTGAGTTCGTGCGCGGAGAAGATCCTCGTGCCGACCGGGCGGTAGACCGCTATTCCGACATTTGTCATTTCCTGCAACAACAGAGTAATGAACCATGCAATCTCGACGAACTGCTGGCGCAAATGCGTTTTTTGACGGACATCTGATGCTGAATTGTTTACTCAGGATCAAGGACCGTGGCGAGGATCGCCTGCGACGGCAAATGACGGAGTTAACGCTGCAGCTTCAGCAAACGGAGCAGTTGGATTTTCAGTGCCAGAGCCGTCGTAAAGACCTGGCGCAGGCGCTCAATCAGCTCCTTCTTTGGTCCGGTACGTTGCCCTCACGCGAACTGATGGCGCAGAAACAGGCCATGAATCATTTATTTCATGAGGAATACGGCCTGGCGCAGCAGCAGCGATTGCTTGCGGACGCGCAAAAACGGTTGCAGGAGCAGCTTAGCAAGCTGCAGCGAGAGCTGGTGAGCGTGATGAAGAAAAAAGAAAAACTGAGGAGTCTGCTGAGCGATGAACGTTAACCGAACGGAAGGTTGCCTCTGGCATACCTGGCTGACTGAACAGGAGAAACGGCCATCTACTGAAACCACCCGATTTATTCAGCTGATGGTGCAGGTGGTGGAAATGCCTGACGGCAGAGAGGGAAAGTCTGCGCTGAGGCAGCAAAAACAACGCTTTCGGCTGGTGAACGGTTCATTAGCGGGGGTGATTTGCGAGATGGAAACGCGGGAAGGTAAAACCTTTTTTACGGTTCTGGTGCCCCGGCGCGATTTATGCCGTCAGCTGAAGCACTTTTCTGCCTGGCTGAATGCCGGGCTGCTGGCGGCCGGGCACAACGTTGCGCTGGAGGTGGTGTATGACGCTGATCTCTTTTGAGGAGAGCAACCTTGCCGGGATGTTGCAAACGGAAGGGATTGAGCTTGGGGCGCTCCATGTTGCGGCGCAGCGCTGGACTGACAGCCCGCAGGGGAGACTGTTTTCAGTCACTGCCGAAGATACGCCGTGCGGCATCTGGTTAGCCGAAAGCGACTGGCAGCGGTGGTGTGAAGGGACCCTGGGGACCGCTTCAGCGCAAGAAGTCGACGCCCAACTGCTGGCGGGAGTTGCGCAATGGGGACTATCGCCGCTGTTGCAGGCAAGCGGCGCGATATTACACAACGGGCCGGGAGAACCGCGCCGCTGTAGCATGCTCAACCAGTACGTTGCGCTGGTATTTGCCTGGCAGATTGACGGCTACGCGTTCCGCTGTGTGCTGTTTGGCTGGCCCACCACCTGGTTTCGCACCATTGCCCGGCAGGTAAGCCCCGGTGTCCGGCCAGTGCGTTTATTGCCGCCGGTGGCGTTCGCCTGTTACGTCGGCTGGTGTCAGGCCTCGATGCACGAGATGGCAAGCATTGGCCCGGGTACAGGGTTGCGGATGAGCCCTTTTGGCCGTCCGCGCGAGGGTGAATTGGTTGTACTACTGGCGACGGGAAGTGCAGCGCGTATCCGAATCGAAGAGGGGGGAGACGTGGAAATTGAAGCATTGGTCAATGATATGGAAAGCTTGTTGGCCGAGGACAGCGATCGTGCGGGTCCTGCCTCGCCCTTGTCGTATCACCTTGACGCCCTGCCGCAAAAGCTGCTGGTAGAGGTAGGTCAAATTGATATCGCCCTTGGCACGCTGCGGACATTACGCGAAGGGGACCTTATTGCGACCGAAGCCAGGCTCTCACCCGACGTGAAGCTAAGACTCAATGGCCGCGTGATAGGCGAGGGTGAACTCATCGCCTGCGGGGAGAGTTTTCTGGTGCGAGTCACCCAATGGTTTGTGCATCCGTCTGACGCTCAGAGCATTGGGGAGGATACGGTGAATACCTGATAGAGGGCGCGACATGGCGTGGCTATAACTGATTTATCGCCGTATAAACAGGACAGACCATGCCTTTACCTGACTCTCCCTGGCAGCTGATAGCGCTGCTGTTTTTACTCTCTCTGCTACCGCTTGCCATCGTGATGGGGACCTCGTTCCTGAAGCTGGCGGTGGTGTTTTCGATTTTACGTAATGCGCTGGGTATTCAGCAGGTGCCGCCCAATATGGCGCTCTATGGCCTGGCGCTGGTACTCTCGCTCTTTATCATGGCGCCGACGGTGATGGCGGTAAAAGCCGAGTGGCATCCGGCGAAAGAAGAGGCGACCTTACCCTGGTTACAGGGCTGGGACAGCCATGCGCTTGGCCCCTACCGTCAGTTTCTGCAAAAAAATTCCGATGAAAAAGAGGCTCATTATTTTCGTCATCTGATAGCCAGCACCTGGCCGGAAGAGGCCCGGCGTCGCGTGAAGCCGGATTCACTGTTGATCCTGCTGCCCGCCTTTACCGTCAGCCAGCTGTCGCAGGCGTTTCGCATCGGTCTGCTTATCTATCTGCCATTTCTGGCCATCGATCTGCTGGTATCCAACGTCCTGTTGGCGATGGGGATGATGATGATGTCACCGATGACCATCTCTTTGCCGTTCAAATTATTGATTTTTCTGTTAGCTGGCGGCTGGGACCTGATCCTTTCTCAACTGGTGCAGAGCTTTAGATGACGGATGCCAACCTAACTCATTTCGTTACAGAGCTGCTGTGGCTGGTGCTCATGACCTCATTGCCGGTGGTGCTGGTCGCATCGGTCGTCGGGATTGCGGTGAGTCTCCTTCAGGCGCTGACCCAGATTCAGGATCAGACGCTGCAGTTTATGATCAAGCTGCTTGCCGTGGCGTTGGTTATTATGGCGACCTATCACTGGCTGGGGGGGCTACTTCTGGCCTATACCCGTCAGGTGTTTTTGCAGATGGGTATGCACGGGTGACGCTCTCACTCAGTGACGGGCTGGTCACCGTGGCGCTGGCGATGATGAGACCGCTTGGGCTAACGCTGCTTTTTCCGCTGTTGCAGACCGGTAACCTCGGCTCGACGCTAATCCGCAACGGGGTGCTGCTGGCGATAGTACTGCCGGTACTACCGGTTTTTTATACCCAACCGGTGATTCACCAGGGATGGTTCTGGCTGAGGGTGATCCCGGGCGAACTGGTCATTGGTTTTATGCTGGGATTTTGCGCCGCGATCCCTTTCTGGGCCGTGGACATGGCGGGATTCCTGATTGACACCCTACGCGGTGCCACCATGGGAACCGTGTTCAACCCGGCGATGTCGGTACAGACATCGATTTTCGGCCTGCTGTTTAGCCAGTTTCTGTGTGCGCTTTTCTTTATTACCGGGGGATTCAGTCAACTCCTGACGGCGTTGTACGGTTCTTACCACTATTTACCTCCCGGCAAGGCGCTGGCTTTCAACGTACCATTTTTACACTTTTTGCTGGCGCAGTGGCGCGTGTTGTACCAGCTGTGTCTGAGCTTTTCTTTGCCTGCGGTGCTCTGCATGATGCTTGCGGACCTCGCGCTCGGATTGCTCAATCGGTCCGCTCAGCAGCTCAACGTGTTCTTCTTATCCATGCCGGTGAAAAGTGCGCTGGCGCTCTTGCTATTACTGCTCTCCTTGCCGTACGCCTTCCACCACTATCAGCTTGAGAGTGAAACGCTTTACCGGCATGTGAGCCAGTGGTTAGCCAGCCATGAGTGAAAAAACCGAACAGCCTACCGAGAAAAAGAAGCGCGATAGCCGCCAGGAAGGACAGGTTATCAAAAGTCTGGAGATAACCTCCGGCATCCAGCTGCTCGCTATACTGGCTTTTTTTCATTTTTTTGCCGATGAGGTCGTGCACCAGATTGCTGAGCTGATGTTGCTGGCTTCACGACTCATCAATCAACCCTTTGACTATGCCTTCAGCCTGTTGACGCAGGCATTGCTGCGTGCAGGAGGCGAATTTTTTGCCTTGTTCGGCGGTATGCTGGCGGCGGCAACTATCGCAAGTCTGGTTGCGCAGGTCGGTTTTATGCTTGCCACGAAGGCGGTTGGCGTCAAAGGCGACAAAATTAACCCAGTCAATAATTTTAAACAGATTTTTTCCGTGCACAGTCTGGTGGAGTTGTTTAAGTCCTGTCTGAAAGTCCTTTTATTGTGTCTGATTTTCATCTCTCTTTTCCTCTATTTTTCGACAACGTTTCAGGCACTGCCGTACTGTGACGCGAGCTGTGCGATCCCACTTTTCACGATTATGATCCGCTGGATATGGTATGCATTGCTGATGTCTTACGTGGTGCTGGGCGTTGTTGATTATGCCTTCCAGACGCACAACACGATGAAACAGCAGCGAATGAGTAAGGAGGATGTCAAACAGGAGACTAAAGATATTGAAGGCGATCCGCAGGTTAAAAAACGGCGGCGTGAAGTACAACGCGAAATGCAAAGCGGCAGTTTAGCGCAGAACGTGAAGCAATCTGCGGTGGTTATTCGCAACCCTACGCATATCGCCATTTGCCTGGGCTACGATCCTGTCGACACGCCGATCCCAACGGTGTTCGAAAAAGGCGTAGAGGCGAGGGCAGAACATATTGTCGCTCTCGCCATCAGGGAGTCTGTTCCTGTGGTGGAGAATATTGAGTTGGCGCGCCAGCTATTTTTTAGCGTCAAAGCGGGTGAGGTGATTCCTGAATCCCTGTTTGAACCCGTTGCTGCTTTGCTGCGTATGGTACTGGAGCTCGATTACGACGCTCATGTGTAACGGAATATCACTGTGGCCTTCAGCCATCTTTATCAGGTTATACCCTGATATCTGCGACTCAATGACCGGTTTACTATCGGCACGTGTTGAATAGATGAATCGGTAATAATGATGAGCAGTTTTTATCAGGAGAAAGTTATGTTGCGATACGGATTTTTATTGGCATCACTCTGTTTTACGTCATACGCAATGGCCGATGTGGCTAAATACAAAACCGTCATCGACGCGGATAGCGCGCGAAAAGTGGATGAGGTTATCCAGGGCGAAGTGTTACCGAACGCCAAAGCAAAGCAGGGGGATTTGATAGGCCTTGTTTCATCGACGTTCCTGCAGACTCCCTACCTGAGTGAAACGTTGATCGGTTCTCAAAGTACGCCGGAACAGTTGGTTGTCAATCTCAGGGGCGTCGACTGTTTTACCCTGGTGGACTATGTTCAGGCCCTGACGAAAAGCGATACGCGTAAAGCGTTTCTTCGGCAACTGGTAAAAACGCGCTATGTTGATGGTAAAGTGAGCTACCTGACTCGCCGTCATTTTCTGTCTGACTGGTTCGCTACGTCACCACATAATGCGCGGGATGTTACGCCGGAGATTAGTCCCCATTATCTTACGGCTGAAAAGCACCTCAATCTTAAAGAGGGGGGAGGGGAATACATCCCGGGACTGGGTATTATTACCAGAAAGATAAACTATATACCGGGATACGCTATCGACCGCTCGGTACTCGAACGTCTGCACAATGGCGATTATGTCGGTGTTTATTCACCCATGCAGGGGCTGGATGTTTCTCATACGGGGATTGTTATTCGTTCGGGTGATGCCGTCTGGTTCCGTAATGCTTCCTCGCTGTCTGTAAACCGCAAGGTTGTTGATACTCCCTTCCTCAATTATATGCGCTCAAAACCCGGTATCGTTGTACTGCGGGCGAATTAGATGTAGCTCAGAGATACCTGACCCGTTAATGATTTTGTTTCAGGCTAATTTGCAATCAAGCACTGGAGGGAACTATGTCGGTTGCTATTCCATTTGTTAACGATGTTTGCCATATTTCCAGCGAGCAGATGTCAGACCTGTTAGAGGGTAAAGATGTTTATCAGTTTAGTCTTTTTGAAAAGTTCATTGATTATTTTCGACACGTATTTACGGGAAAAAGCACTATTTCGGAATATTATCAGATACACCATTTATTGTATCAATACCAAGATAATCCACAAATATCGCGACCAATATCATTATCAGTAGAGAAAAATCCACTCGGTGGTGATGTTACCCATTGGAGACCGATCATTGGCTTTGTTAAATTGATCGATAACTCAAAACCTGAAGCTGTCAGTCAATATTCAATCGACGTACGGCAACGAGATGATGGGGTATCCGTCATTAATATGAAATTTGACGGGATCGTACTGGCGCAGGCCGATTGTTCTGCAGATAACCTGGCGTTCTTAAAGACCTGCCTCTTCAATGATAACAACGGTGAAATCCGGTGTGACACAACAGAAGAAGGGCACGTAGGAACAGGGGGATTGAGGTTTTATTCGGACTTTCAGCTTCGGTTAGAAAAACATCTGTCAACGTATGTGGAAGATCTGACGCATTTCAATACGCTCGTCAGTGAGCAGGTCGCTCAGCGAGATGAACCGGATAACTCTGCACCGGCAGATATCGATCGATTTATTGAGAAAATGGTTGCCGAAGGCAGTATAACGAAAGAGAGTTTGGCAAAACACAAGTTTATCGGCAGCGGTAGCTACGGAAGCGTCTATTTGTTTGAAGGAAAATACGCTGTGAAGATCCCCGTCAATAGCACAGGGAACATGATAGATACCCATTCTGCCGAGCACCGAAACGCTCATTCAGAACGCGTGAGCTATTATTTAAACCTTGCTAACAACGACCCCGATTTTTCCCGGCATATGCAAATTGTGTTTAACAATAAAAAAATGGAGGTTCTGGTTTCAAAGTATATCAATGGAAAAGAGTTTGATATTCGAACTGATGCCAATTATGAGCGCGCCGACAGCCTACTGGAGGATCGTGGTCTTTATATGCATGATTTGAATATCCTTGGCAACATCTTGATTAAAGACGGCGAGCTTTTCTTTGTCGATGGCGACCAAATCGTTTTGTCGCAGGAGAAACGCCGGGAACGCCGGGTTTCATCGGCTACTGAAGCGCTTGAGCAGCAGATTCGCACCAGCTATGAATTCAGGCTTCATGCTGCTCAGAGGAGTAACAACCAGAAAGATATTGAATATTACTCCAGCCTTCTCGAAGAACATAATGATTTAATGAATACCACGGTTGAATCACGACGCTGTGATAACAGCGAAGCTGTGATGGAATTTGTTTCCAGAGATAGTTTCAGGATGCCAGAGCGTGAGAATAGTTTTTTGGTCAAGAAAGCAATGGAGTGGAGTAAAAGGAAAAGGTAGCTTTGGTTTTATCATTCAGCCTTTGAATTGATAGAGAGGAGGTTTTGAAGAAAACCAGATCGCCAGGCTTCAGCGCATTTTCAGCAATGTGGCGGTCATTTCGTATTTGCTCCCCGTTGGTGCGCGGCAGGTCCATATTCATTGAGCCCTGGAAAATCTCCTGCATCAGCGACGAGCAGTGCTCCCCGCTCACCATCATGGTCAGAACCGAAGAACAGGACGTTTTTACGACCCAGAGTGACCATCCGCAGGGTATTTTCAGCGATGTTGTTGTCTGCTTCGGCCCAGCCATCGTCCGCATAGTACGTCAGTGCCGGCCACTGGTTAAGTGCGTACGCGAACGCTTTTGCCAGCTCCGAGTGTCGCGACAGGGTTTTCATCTTTTCACGCAGCCAGCTTTCCAGGGATTTCAACAGCGGTTTCGTTTTTAGCTGACGTTCAGCAAGCCGCTGCTCTGCCTTTTGGGGGCTCATTTTTCATTGAACAGGATACGCTCCCACTAAGGCCCCCAAACGTTGATTGATTCACGTTGAAATGGGTAGACATCAGTTGACGTCGCATAGCCAGAATAGAGAGTTTGTCACTGATTAGAAGAGGGTTTTATTGAATTTGGTAGATGTCAGGAGATGTGTATATGGCGTTCCCTGCAGGAATCGAACCTGCAACTAGCCCTTAGGAGGGGCTCGTTATATCCATTTAACTAAGGGAACGAGGCGGGCGTAGTATACCCGCTTTTCGAGGCAGGTTAAGGGGTTGGCGGGCCGTTTGCCTGGAATCTAAGCGTTTTTTGCTGATTTTATGCTGTGAAAGCGCCTGCATCCGGCCCTGATGGTTCAGAGGGGGTCGGTTAAAAAATTATTCTGCATCGTCACAAAGTCGGCGTCGGTGAAGCCCAGTGCCTCTTTAATGTAGCCGGTCACGCTGCCCGACTGCGCTTTCATGGCGTTGATAGCCGCAATAATAAATGCTTCGCGGGTATCAATCAGCGTGTGCAGGTAATCCAGCACGTTGTCGTCGTCGGTGATACGGCGGTAGGCCGCCATTTTAACTTCGTTGCGCTCCAGCCGGTTGGCCTGAGTGAGCATATAGTCGGCAATGACATCCTCTTCTGAGACGCCGAGCATAAACAAAATCAGCGCCACGCCGTAACCTGTACGGTCTTTGCCTCCACGGCAGTGCTGGATATGCGGGCTATTTTCCTTATCCAGTACGGTGCGGATCATTGCTGTGAAGGCGTGTCTGGACTTCTCGCTGGTGACAAAGTTTCGGTATTGCTCCAGCACCTGCTCGCCGTGGCCGTTGACCAGTTCGGTGGGAATGTCTTGTATCACGCTCTCAATCAGCATTTGATCTTCGTGGCTGGAGTCCGCCGAAAACTGTGCCGCCAGCTCTGCGGTTTGCGCCACGGCATCCAGGTGAACGGTCTGTTTTTCGCCGACATAAGTATTGGGGCTTTTGGCGATTTCCCTGGCGCTGCGGTAGTCAATAATTGTCTGAATGTTCAGCGATTGAATGTAGGCCTCGGCCTGGGCATTAAGCTGATGCAAATGGTTGGAGCGATACAGCATCCCCCATTTTATTCTTTTCCCCCCTGCGCCCGTGTAGCCGCCGAAATCCCGGAAGTTATTAAGCCCGGAAACCGGCAATGTTCTCTCCGCAAAAAGTTGGGATTGGCCGTTGCATTCAATAACAAAGTAGATGCGCTGGCTGGCATTTAGCGGGTCATCAAACTGGCAGGGGCTAACGGCGTGGCTGGTAATTAACGTTCGGGCTGAGGTATTAACATCGTTATCGCGAGTCCAGTACAACGCTATTGGCCCTTCGACGGCAGAAAAATGAATTTCAATCTGCGTCTGGTTTTTTCTGCTTACGGAAAACTGCATCTGAGTGTTCATTCATCGTTCCTTTAACTTAATATGCCAAACGCTGAGCAAATAACGCCGAAGACCATCATGGCAATGATGAGAGACACCGTGTATTTCCCTTTGAGCCTTTTTACCAGGAAGAACACGCCCAGTGAGAAGAGTAGGGTTAGCAGGTTGGGGGCGACCTTATCAAACATCTCCTGTACCGGAATCGACTGCTCGCCTACGGCAATAACCAGCGGCGTCGAAATCTTTACCGTGGTGGCAATGAGCGAGCCAAGTACCATCACGCCGACAACGTTGGCAACATTTGAAATACGCTGAATAATATTCGAGTTCTTTGACTGCTCGATGAGGTCAACGCCTTTGTTGTAGCCATAATGGATAAAGAAGTATTTAGAGCCAACATTCACGATATTAAACAGAATGAACATCAGTATCGGCCCGATGATATTCCCCTGAAGTGCAAACGCCGCGCCGATGCTGCCGCATATAGGCAACCAGGTAAATTTCAACAGGCTATCGCCTAAACCTGCCAGCGGGCCCATTAGCCCGGCCTTGACGGAAATAACGGCATCCTTCTCTTCTTCCGTGGTTTTTTCTTCCAGCGCGGCCGTTACGCCCAGGATCAGTGCCCCGGTATTGATCTGGGAGTTATAGAACTTTAAATGTCGCTGCATGGCCCGCGCGCGGGTTTCCGGGTCTGCGTTTTCATAGAGCTTATCGAGCACGGGGATCATGCAGTGCGCAAAGCCGATGGTTTGCAGCTTTTCATAGTTATATGAAAAGGACATGCTTTGAATATTCCAGAAAATACGGTTGAGATCGGTTTTAGTCAGTTTTTTATCCGAGGTCGTACGCTCAACGCTATTGTAGGATGTTATTTCACTCACAGGTCGTACTCCTCTTCGGTTTCGATGTTAGCCGGTTTATTATTTTCAGCCTGTTTATTGTTGATGCCATTGGCCCAGGCCATGTCGTAAAGCACGGCGAAGGCCAGGGCGATAAAGGTGATTGGAATAATTGGCAATTTTAAATAAGTGGTTAACATAAAACCGAGCAGGAAAAAGAACCACATTCTCCCTTTTAGCAGCATCAGTAATAAAATACAGACCCCGATAGCGGGGATCATCTTAGAGGCGACGCCCATACCGGTTAAAATACTGGCTGGAATGGCATCTAATACTTTGCTGACCAGGTCGCTGCCAAAATAGATGGCGAGGAAGCAGGGGATGGCTCTTATCAGGAACCAAAGCGGGGTAGAGAAATAGTGAATTTTAACCAGCCCACGATAATCTCCGGTGAGGACCGATTTTTCAGCCCAGACGTTTAAGAAGCTGGCAAAAGAACGCCAGATAATCAGGAGTTGCTGACACAAAATCGAAACCGGCACGGCAAGGGCTATTCCGGCGGCTATCCCACCTTTGGAGGCAATACCCAGCGCGACGCCAATGATTGAGCCGGCAATAATATCTGGCGCGGAGTAGGCCCCCACGTTGCCGATGCCCATCCAGACCAGTTCAAGGGTAGCGCTGATGGCAAGTCCCTGAACCATATCGCCCATAATAATACCGGCTACGGTCCCTGTAAGGAGGGGGCGCCGTAGCATTTGCGGCCCCACGTCGTCCATTGAGCAGATACCTGCCCAGGTGGCGACCAGAATGGCTTCAATTAACATAGTGTTATTTCCCGGTGATGGCGCTATACCCGTCATAGCTAAAATTGCAGGGCTGTTAACTGCAATTGAACGATTTCAGGGCGCTGCGTGATGCAATTAACCCAATAATGATTTCAGTTCGACAATGGTGTCTTTGGGCACCATTTGTATTTCTACTGCAATATTCCTGGCAATCAGTGATTTAAAGGCCTGTTCTTCTTCTGGCGTAACCGCGACGGCGCGCGACAGGCTTTTTCGCCCCTCATGCATTCTCATGCCGCCGACGTTTAATTTCTTAATATCCAGGCCATTTTCGACCAGGGCATTTACGTCGACGCTGTTGGTGAACAGCAGCATTGTTCGTCTTTTAATCTCGGTTTTTTTCAGGATATCAATAAATTTTTGCACGGCGAAAATCTGGACTTTTAATTCTGGAGGCGCCGACATGCTGATAACAGACTGCTGCACGGTGTCGCTCGCCACCTTATCGTTGACGATCAGTATTTGTTCAATGTCGTGATTTTTAACCCAAGTGGTAATAACCTGACCGTGAATAAGGCGGTCATCGATTCTGGCGAGATTAATAGGCATATTCTGTCCTTTCAAAGTTCGGTTGATGATTCTCGTTCGACCTTTAATAAATTGCCGACGTTGAAGCCGCTATCAGGAAACATTTCTTCGACGAGGGTTGCGATTTCATTTAGCGGTAAATCTCGATTATTAAAAATTTCCAGCAGGGTAGGAATATTGAAACCGCAGAATAAAAAAATATCATCCTGGGTTAACAGGAGTTCGCTGGCTAAATTACACGGTGACCCGCCCATCATATCGACCAGAATAAGTACGCCATTACCCTGATTAAGCGACTGGTAGGTTTCTCGTAGCGAGGTGCGAGCGTTATCAATCGGGGTATCTTCCTGAATTGATACCACCGCGACGTGGGTTTGCTTGCCCACGAGCATTTCGGCGCAGGTCAGCGCCCCCTGAGCAAAGGGGCCATGGCTGACTAAGATGACGGGGATCCCGGCTGGCATTATTTCTCCCTGTAATAGGTGTTAGTTACAATGTTACTTAAAACTTCTTTGTTTTAGGTAATGTTGTTACTTTTATCGGGAAAAGGACGGAATGAGAAGCGCGTCGTCTTCGTTTTGGGAAACCGATCACTTTTTAAATATCGACAGCGTTTCAGATCCGCCAGAGCATCGTGCTGTAGCGAGAAAACAGGAGGGCGGCGTAAAGCCTTAGCGTTGGCGGGCTATGGCTTGTTGTTCAGGTTGTAGAAACGTTCGGCTCGCGTTTGGATCTGTTTTAGTAAGCGTTCGTCGTATTGCTGGATAAACAGGTTGGTCACCAGCATGTTGATCACCGAAAGCTGTGACATTTTGGAGCGAATTGGGATAAGTCGGGAAATGCTCTCGGTAGAAATGGTATGCAGGATGACCTCCGCCAGGGCGGACACGCGGCTTTGCCCCATGCGGGTAACGGCTATAGAGGGGACCCCAAGCTGCTGTGCCAGCGTCAGGAGTTTTACGGCTTCGTGATTGTCACCGGAGTGCGAAATAATAATCAGCAGATCGTCCTGATCTAAAGTATTCACGATATTGAATTGAATACTGTAATCGAGGTGGCAGCTGACATCTTTCTTTATTTTTATCAGCTGATATTCCAGCTCTTTACCGACCAGACCGCTGCTTCCGGCCCCGTAGATAGCAATTTTATGGCTTTTCCGGATTAACCGGCAGGCGCGATCGAGCTGCTCTGGATTCATCATCGCGTGGGTTTCATCGATGGATGATTTTTCAATCAGATGAATTTTTGCGTTTACCGCTTCCAGCGAATCATCAATATTAATATCTTCTTGTAAAACGGACTCATGATGTTTTGCCGCCGAAGATGTCATTAAGTCAATTTTAAGATCGCTAAAACCCTGGTAGCCTAATTTATGACACAGACGCAGAATAGTGGTAGTGCTGACCTCATTGGCTTTCGCCAGCGTCTGGATACTCATATTTTTCAATGATTGCTTATTCGCAATAATGAAAGCCGCGACGCCGCGCTCTTTAGCGGATAATCCGTCATTTACTTCGCGCAATTTTAGGTCAAACATCTAACACCTTTCATCGGATAAGAATGTTATTTCGTCGCTCATAGTACAATCTCGCACTGGGGTTATCAAATACGTGCTGGCTTAGTTCGTTTGCCTGGATCATGAACAATTTACCCGTCATGTTTTCCGTTCTCCGCTGAATTTTGGCTCAGTTCTGCCTGTTTTTCGCTTAGCCTCGGCCTTCTTCTTGTTACTCATATCGTTGCGGATCTGCGCGTGGCTGATCAGCGCGAAAATAAACGTTCCGCCGCAGATATTCCCGGCCAGGGTGGGCAGGGCGAACGGCCAGAAGAACTCACTCCAGTGCAGCGTGCCGTTGAACACCAGATAAAGAATTTCAACCGAGCCAACCACGATATGGGTTAAATCACCCAGCGCGACCAGCCAGGTCATCAGCACTATAACGAAGATTTTTGCCGAGCCCGCGGCGGGGAACATCCACACCATGGTGGCGATGATCCAGCCGGAGATAATCGCGTTGGCGAACATCTCGCCGGGCGGGTTTGCCATCACCTTCATGCCGATGTCGTCGAAGGCCTGGCGGGTGGCTTCGTCAAATATCGGCATATATTCAAAGGCCAGCGCCGCCAGCGCGGTGCCGACGATATTCCCGAACAGCACAATGCCCCACAGCCGCATCAGCAGCCCGAAGTTGCTCGTGGTCGGATGCTGCATCACCGGCAGCACGGCGGTAACGGTGTTTTCGGTAAACAGCTGCTGGCGAGCCATGATGACGATGATAAAGCCGAAGGTGTAGCCGAGATTTTCCAGCAGGAAATTGCCGGGCACGCCGACCAGGTTAACGTGAAAAATGCCTTTCGCCAGCAGCGAGGCCCCCATTGATAAACCCGCCGCCACGGCTGACCAGAACAGCGCCATGCCGTCGCGCTCCAGCTCTTTTTGCCCGTCCTGGCGGATGTGCTCGTGAATGGCCATCGCGCCGGAGGGCAGGCGGTCTTCATCCACCTCGATTTGCTTGCCGCTCGACTTTTCGTCGCTGTCGACTTCCAGTTCATCTTTTTTGGCTATTTTGTCAGACTCGATTTTGTCCATCAGGGCGGTTCCAGGTCAGAAAGCGTTCACTTAAGCGTAGCGGTTTTTCTCCCACGTTTTTGCCGAATGGGAATAATCGCCCCGGCTTTGATCTGAGTAAGCGGATTAACCCTAATGGAGTAGTCGAAGCCGCCGGGGGCAACCTGAAGAAAACGAGGCGGTATGATATGCTTAGCGTCACCCGAGACAAGGAGCGCCTCCCGATGCTAGAAGCCCGACAACTGACCTGCCAGCGTGATGAACGCACGCTGTTCGACGCGCTGTCGTTTAGCGTTGGGCCGGGGGAAATGGTGCAGGTAGCGGGCAAAAATGGCGCGGGAAAAACCACGCTGCTGCGCATTCTGGCGGGGCTGGCGCAGGCCGATGAGGGCGAGGTATTCTGGCAAAACCAGCCTTTGCGCCGCCAGCGCGACAACTTCCACGGTGACCTGTTGTGGATTGGTCATCAGCCGGGCATCAAAGCCGTTCTCACGCCTTTTGAAAATCTCACCTTTTTTCATGCCGATGTTGCTGAAGAGCAGCTGTGGGCCGCGCTCGAGCAAACCGGGCTGCCCGGCTTCGAAGATTTACCCGTCAACCAGCTTTCCGCCGGGCAGCAGCGCCGTGCAGCGCTCGCGCGCCTGTGGCTCTCCACGGCAAAGCTGTGGCTGCTCGATGAGCCGTTTACCGCGCTGGATACCGCCGGTATAGAACGCTTAACTCGGCGCCTGCAGCACCATGTTGAAGCGGGTGGAATGGTTATCCTCACCAGCCACCAGCCGCTGACCTGTGCAGTTCGCCAGATTCATCTGCAGGAAGCCCGTTCATGATAAGGCGCATTTTCTGGCGTGAGCTGCAGGTGGTGTTTCGTCGCGGGGCTGAAATCGCTAACCCGCTGTGGTTCTTCCTGATTGTGATTACGCTTTTCCCGCTCGGCATTGGCCCGGAGCCGCAGCTGCTGGCGCGTATTGCGCCGGGGATTATTTGGGTCGCGGCTTTACTGGCTTCTTTAATGGCGATGGACAGGCTGTTCCGGGATGACTTTCAGGATGGTTCGCTGGAACAGCTGATGCTGTTGCCGGTGCCTTTGCCGCTGGTGGTGCTGGCGAAAGTGACCGCTCACTGGGTGGTCACCGGGCTGCCGCTGCTGCTGCTTTCGCCGCTGGCTGCGTTGCTGCTGGGGCTGGATTTTTATGGCTGGCAGGTGATGGCCGCCACGTTACTGCTGGGGACGCCGACGCTGAGCTTCCTCGGCGCGCCCGGCGTGGGGCTGACGGTCGGTCTGAAGCGGGGCGGGGTGCTGCTCAGCCTGCTGGTGCTGCCGTTAACCATCCCGTTATTAATTTTTGCCACCGCCGCGATGGATGCCGCCTCGATGCATCTGCCGGTGGAGGGCTATATGGCAATCCTTGGCGCGCTGCTGGCCGGCAGCGCCACGCTAAGCCCGTTCGCTACGGCGGCGGCGCTGCGGGTCAGCGTTGCGTAACTTTATTTTTTTGTTTTGTGAGCAAAACCTATGTGGAAAACGTTACATCAGCTTGCTAAACCGGAGCGGCTTTACCACTTCTGTGGCCGTTTACTGCCCTGGCTGGCTATTCTCAGCGCGGTGCTGCTGGTGGTTGGCTGCGTCTGGGGCTTTGGTATTGCCCCGGCAGACTACCAGCAGGGGCAAAGTTACCGGATCATGTACCTGCACGTCCCGGCGGCCATGTGGTCGATGGGCATTTACGCCAGCATGGCGATTGCCGCCTTTATTGGCCTGGTATGGCAGATAAAAACTGCCGATCTGGCGGTGATGGCGATGGCGCCCGTCGGCGCGGCGTTTACCTTTATTGCGCTCGTCACCGGCTCCGCCTGGGGCAAGCCGATGTGGGGCACCTGGTGGATTTGGGACGCGAGACTGACCTCCGAGCTGGTGCTGCTGTTCCTCTACGTGGGCGCGATTGCCTTGTATAACGCGTTTGACGACCGCCGCCTTGCGGGCCGTGCCGCCGGCATTCTGGTGCTGGTCGGCGTGGTGAACCTGCCGATTATTCATTTCTCGGTGGAGTGGTGGAACACGCTGCACCAGGGCTCTACCAATATGCAGCAATCCATCGACCCTTCGATGCGCACGCCGCTGCGCTGGACCATTTTCGGCTTCCTGGCGCTGTTTATCACGCTCACCCTGATGCGCCTGCGTAACCTGCTGTTGCTGCAGGAAAGCCGCCGTCCGTGGGTGTTAGCGCTTGCTAACGGCAGAGGAGCAAAATCATGACGTGGGCGTTCACTCACTGGAGCGAGTTCTTCGCCATGGGCGGCTACGCCTTTTACGTCTGGCTGGCGGTGGTCTTTACGCTGCTGCCGCTGCTTGGGCTGATTTTCCATACCCGCTACCAGCACCGCGCGATTCTGCGGGCGGTGGCTCGCCAGCAGGCCAGAGAGCAGCGTATCCGCGTCGCTCGCCAGCGCCAGGAGGAAGTTTAAGTGAATCCGCGTCGTAAAAATCGGCTTTATCTGGCCGTAGCGGTACTGGCGGGGCTTGGGCTGACCATCACGCTCGTGCTTTATGCCCTGCGCAGCAATATCGACCTGTTTTATACCCCCGGCGAAATTATCTACGGCAAAGGTGAAAGCCACCTGATGCCGGAAACCGGGCAGCGCCTGAGGATCGGCGGCATGGTGATGCCGGGCAGCGTGAAGCGAGACGGCCAAAGCCTGAAGGTCAGCTTCAAGCTGTATGACGCTCGCGGCGTGGTGGACGTGACCTACGAGGGCATTCTGCCGGATCTGTTCCGCGAGGGGCAGGGCGTGGTGGCGCAGGGCGTGATGGAAGGTGCGACGCTTATCCACGCTAAAGAGGTGCTGGCGAAACACGATGAAAATTACACGCCGCCGGAAGTGAAAGCGGCGATGGAGCAGAATCACCAGCAGGCCCCGGAAGTGTATAAGGATAACGCCCCATGATGCCGGAAATCGGAGGTTTTCTGCTAAGCCTGGCGCTCGGCTGGTCCCTGCTGCTAAGCATTTACCCGCTCTGGGGCGTGGCGCGTGGCGACAAGCGGCTGATGGCCTCCGCGCGGCCGTTTAGCTGGGCGCTGTTTATTACCCTTTGCGCGTCATTCCTGATCCTGGTTAACGCCTTTGTGGTGAACGACTTCAGCGTGCTGTATGTCGCCAATAACTCCAATACCGAGCTGCCGGTCTGGTATCGCGTGGCGGCAACCTGGGGCGCGCACGAAGGGTCGTTGATGCTGTGGGTGCTGATGATGAGCGGCTGGACTTTTGCCGTTTCGCTCACCGGGCGCAGCATGCCAAAAGAAGACCATGCCCGCGTGCTGGCGGTAATGGGGATGATTAACTTCGGCTTCCTGCTGTTTATTATTTTCACCTCTAACCCGTTTATCCGCACGCTGCCGGACTATCCGCTGGAAGGTCGCGACTTAAACCCGCTGCTGCAGGACATCGGCCTGATTGTGCATCCGCCGCTGCTGTATATGGGCTACGTTGGCTTTTCCGTGGCGTTTGCTTTCTCGATTGCGGCCCTGCTTGGCGGCAGGCTGGACAGCGCCTGGGCGCGCTGGACTCGCCCGTGGACGCTGGCGGCATGGGCCTTTTTAACCGTCGGGATCGTGCTTGGCTCGGCGTGGGCCTATTACGAACTGGGCTGGGGCGGCTGGTGGTTCTGGGACCCGGTGGAAAACGCCTCGTTTATGCCCTGGCTGGCGGGCACGGCGCTGATCCATTCGCTCTCGGTCACCGAAAAGCGCGGCAGCTTTAAGGCCTGGACCGTGCTGCTGGCGATTAGCGCCTTCTCACTTTGCCTGCTGGGCACGTTCCTGGTGCGCTCCGGCGTGCTGGTGTCGGTGCACTCTTTTGCCTCCGACCCGGCGCGCGGCATGTTTATTCTGGCCTTCCTGGTTATCGTTATCGGCGGCTCGCTGCTGCTGTATGCGGTCAAAGGCAGCAAGGTGCGCTCCCGCGTGAGCAACGATCTCTGGTCGCGCGAGTCTTTCCTGCTCGGCAACAACGTCTTGCTGATTGCCGCCATGCTGGTGGTTTTGCTGGGCACGCTGCTGCCGCTGGTGCATAAGCAGCTTGGGCTGGGCAGCATTTCAATCGGCGAACCGTTCTTTAATACGATGTTTACCGCGCTGATGGCGCCGTTTGCGCTGATGCTCGGCATCGGGCCGCTGGTTCGCTGGCGGCGCGACGAGCCGGGCAAGCTGCGCAGGCATCTGCTGGCGGCTGTGGTCGTGACGCTGGTTCTGTCGCTGCTGCTGCCGTGGCTGATGCAGGATCGCGTTGAAGCGATGACGGTGGTTGGCCTGCTGATGGCTATCTGGGTCTTTGTGCTGGCGCTGATGGAGGTTTATCAGCGCGCCACGCACCGCCACGGTTTCTGGGATGGGTTACGCAAAATTCCAGCCAGCCACTGGGGCATGGTTTCCGCGCATCTTGGCCTGGCGGTGACCGTGGTCGGTATCGCCTTTAGCCAGAGCTACAGCGTGGAACGAGACGTGCGCATGAAGTCCGGCGACAGCATTGATATTCATCAGTATCACTTCGTGTTCCGCGAAGTGCGGGACATCACCGGCCCTAACTATCGCGGCGGCGTGGGCGTTATCGACGTCACCCGTAACGGCAGGCCGGAAGCCACGTTGCACGCTGAAAAACGTTTTTATAACAGTAACCGGGCGATGATGACCGAGGCGGCCATCGACGGCGGTTTCACCCGTGACCTCTATGCCGCGCTGGGCGAAGAGCTGGCCGACGGCAGCTGGGCGGTGCGTCTTTATTACAAACCTTTCGTGCGCTGGATTTGGGCGGGCGGGCTGCTGATGGCGCTCGGCGGGCTCTTCTGCCTGTGCGACCCGCGTTACCGTAGCCGTAAAGTTAAGCCGGAGGCCGCAGTATGAAGCGCCGCTATCTGTTTATTCCGCTGGCGCTGTTTCTGCTGCTGGCCTCGTTGCTGCTCTGGCAGCTGGCGCGTAACGCGCAGGGCGAAGCGCCCACCGATCTGGAGTCGGCGCTGATTGGCAAACCGGTGCCGGTGTTTCGCCTGGAATCGCTCGACGAGCCCGGCAAAGAGTGGGGCCGCGAAGTCCTTGCGGACGGCAAGCCGCTGCTGCTGAACGTCTGGGCGACCTGGTGCCCAACCTGCCGAGCCGAGCATAAGTTTCTGAACGGGCTGGCCGCACAGGGCGTGCGTGTGGTGGGTATGAACTATAAAGACGACCGCCACAAAGCGATTAACTGGCTGCGCGATCTCGGGAACCCGTACATGTTAAGCCTGTTTGACGGCAACGGCATGCTGGGGCTGGATCTCGGCGTGTACGGCGCGCCGGAAACATTCCTGATCGACGGGAAAGGGTTCATTCGCTATCGCCATGCGGGCGATCTGAACGATCGCGTCTGGCAGCAGGAGTTAAAACCGCTGTGGGAGAAATACAGCCAGGAGGCGGGATCATGATGCGTGCAGTTTCCTTGCTTATCGGCATGCTGTTCAGCCTTCACGCGGCGGCGGCCATCGATACCTTCACTTTTAAGGATGAAGCGCAGGAGCAACAGTTCCGCCAGCTGACCGAAGAGCTGCGCTGCCCTAAGTGCCAGAACAACAGCATTGCGGATTCAAACGCGATGATAGCCTCCGACATGAAGCTCAAGGTTTATGAGCTGATGCAGCAGGGCAAAAGCAAGCCGCAGATCGTCGATTACATGGTGGAGCGCTACGGGCATTTCGTCACCTACGAGCCGCCGTTGACGCCTGCGACGGTTATCCTCTGGGCGCTGCCCGCGCTGTTTGTGGTCGGCGGTATCGGCGTTATCGTGCTGCGCAGCCGCAGGCGGCAAAAGATTTCTCTGGCGGAGGATTATTCGGCGCAGTCTGGGGCGGTAGCCAGGGGAAAAATCTCGCTGTGGGTCTTTTTACCCGGGGCGCTGATCCTCGTGGCGGTCAGCGCTGGCAGTTATCTGAAAACCTCCGGGCTGGGCCAGCTACAGGCCTGGCGGCAGGCGACCGCCGAGACGCCAGCGTTGTTAAAACGTGTTCTCGACCCGCAGGCCGCGCCCCTGACTATGGAAGAGATGGCGCGTCTTGGGTTAGGATTACGCACGCGATTGCAGCAACAGCCTGATAATCTTGAAGGCTGGATGATGCTAGGGCGCATTGGCATGGTGCTAAATAACGCAACGACGGCTACACAAGCTTTTGCTCATGCGTATAAACTTGCGCCCGCAAACGGCGAGGCAAAGCTGGGCTATGCTGAAGTATTGACCCGCTCCGCCGACGCGCAGGACAACCAGCTGGGTGGCCTCCTGCTCCGTGAAATGCTAAAAGATGACCACACGAATATTCGCGTGCTCAGTCTGCTGGCGTTCAATGCCTTCGAGCGGCAGAACTACCGTGAGGCGATTGGCGCGTGGGAAATCATGCTGAAAGTTTTACCGGCTAACGACCAGCGCCGCGCCGTCATTGAGCGCAGCATCGATCAGGCGAGGGCCCAAACTGAACCGGGCACCACTGAAAGCGCAGATAAACAATAAGAGGGAAACGCTAATGAATTTCCGCCTGACCGGACTTGCTCTGGCAACAACGGTATTAGTGGGATGTGCCAGTTCCGGCAGCCAGGAGCCTCAGGGACGTTCGGATCCGCTGGAAGGCTTCAACCGTTCAATGTTCAACTTCAACTACAACGTGCTGGACCCGTATGTGCTGCGTCCGGTGGCTGTAGCGTGGCGTGACTATGTGCCGGTGCCGGCGCGTAACGGCCTGAGCAACTTCACCAGCAACCTCGAAGAGCCGGCCACCATGGTGAACTACTTCGTGCAGGGCGACCCGTATCAGGGGATGGTGCACTTTACGCGCTTCTTCCTGAACACCCTGCTGGGGATGGGCGGCTTCATCGACGTTGCCGGAATGGCGAACCCTAAACTGCAGCGCGTCGAGCCTCACCGCTTCGGCAGCACGCTGGGCCATTACGGTGCGGGCTACGGTCCTTACGTCATGCTGCCTGGCTACGGCAGCTTCACGCTGCGTGAAGACGGTGGTGACTTTGCCGATACGCTATATCCGGTGCTTTCCTGGCTGACCTGGCCGATGTCTATCGGGAAATGGACGGTGGAAGGGATAGAAACGCGTGCCCAGCTGCTGGACTCTGACGGCCTACTGCGCCAGTCTGCTGACCCGTATGTCACGGTGCGTGAGGCTTACTTCCAGCGGCATGACTTCCTGGCCAACGGCGGCCAGCTGAAGCCGGAAGCGAACCCGAACGCGGCGGCGATTCAGGATGACCTGAAAGATATCGACTCCCAGTAACCAGGGGATCTGAAGACAGAAAGCGAGCGTTCGAGCTCGCTTTTTTATTGTCATCATAATGACATAAATTGACACATCTTTACCCATCAGCATTTTGTATTGGTATGTTATAAGATAACAATTGTAAAATGCTGCGCAAACCTTGCGCGCCTCACCTTTAAAACATCATGCCACCTACCCGGTTACCCGAAGCTGAACTGCTGCCTCAGGCGCTGCCCGCTCGTTATTCGCTGGCCGCCGCCCAGGCCCGACTCGCTGCGCGAACGGTGTTCGTCTTAACCTTCTCGCTATTTATGATGCTCCTGCTGGCGCTGACCGTCAGTATTCTGGAGCCCGCCTCGCGCTGGGTGTCACTGCTGTGCAGTAACGCCGCTGCGTTATTGTTACTGGCGATTTCACTGCATGCCGCCCAGCGTATTTGCCAGTGGCGCAGCGGTAAAGTTACGCCTCAGGCAGAATCTCAGGCTCAGCCGGAAGAAGCCCCAAAGGGCAGGATTGCCCGCTGGTTTACAGGCGCTGTGCCGCTGAATTTTGCCCGCATTGAAGCCTTTTTTAAGGCTGAGGGAATTTGGTCCGGCGCACTTGCCGCGCTGGCGTTCTATATTGCTCTTTCCGGCTGGAACACCAGCTTTGTTCCACTGGCGGAGAACAATAACCGCTGGATAGCCGTTGCCTGCCTGATAGCCTCGCTTTTTGTCCTGCTGGTAGCCGAGCGCCATCTTAGCGCTGTGCCTAAAGAGGCTTCGCCCGAGGCCGGGCCGGTAGCTCCGCTGTTACGCCTGGTGATGGCGGTGCAGCTGCTGACTCTGCCTGGGCTTATCTGGCCGCAGCTTAACAGCCCGCTGGTGATAAATCTGCCCGCCGTGCTGGTGCTGCTGGTTTCAGCAGAATTTATGCTGCGCGGCCTGTTCTCTCTGTTTGCCCCTCCCGGCGACGGCACCGCAGAGCCGGTTCTGATCCCTAAAAGCCAGCTGGCAGCGCAGCTCACCTGGCCGCCGCGGCCGTTCAGCTTTTTGCAGCAGGAGCTGCATCAGCGTTTTGGCATAGACCTGCGTCAGGTCTGGGCGTTTACCGTCTTAAAACGCGCCTTTATTCCTATGCTAGCCATTATGCTGCTTTGCGGCTGGCTGCTAACCGGGCTGCAGCAAATTTCGGCCACCGAGCGCGGCGTCTATGAGCGCTTTGGGCGTTCGGTCGCGGTGCTTGAGCCGGGCCTGCATCTGGGCATGCCGTGGCCGTTTGGCCGGGTTTGGCTGACGGAAAACGGTCAGGTACATGAGCTGGCCGCCGGGGAAGATCCTGCGAATCAGCCGCCGCTAAAACGTGCTGATGCCGAAGGGCCTGCGCCCGCCAGCGCTGACCGCCTGTGGGATGCCACCCATAACTTCGACAAAGCGCAAATCATCGCCAGCCAAAGCGGGGACCAACAAAGCCTGCAAATCGTGAACAGCGACGTGCGCTTTATGTGGCGCATCGGGCTGAGCGATAAAGCCGCGCTGGCGGCAACCTACCGCGCAGTGAACCTTCAGGAGCTGGTGCGCAGCACCGCGAACCAGGTGCTGGTGCATCAGTTTTCCTCTTTAACGCTGGACGACGTACTCAGCGAGCGGCGTGACGACCTTGCCCTGCAGATTAACCGCGCCGTGCAGCAGCAGCTGGATAACCTGAACAGCGGCGTGGAGATTCTTTCTACCGTCGTTGAGGCAATTCATCCCCCTGCCGGAGCAGCCGACGCGTTTCACGGCGTGCAGGCCGCGCAAATTGCGGCCCAGTCGCTGATCCTCCGGGAGCGTGGCAGTGCGGCAGAAAAAGCCGCGCTGGCCGCAACTAATGCGGCGGTGCGCCAGAACACGGCACAAATCAACGCCACCGAAGCGTTAAGCCTGGCTCAGGCCACGGCGACCCGCTTTGCCGCGCAGAAAAATGCGTACCAGCAGGCCGGGCAGGTCTTTATTGACGAGCTTTGGTTTAAGCAGCTTCAGCTGGCGCTCAGCGGCCGTCCTTTGCTGGTTATCGACCAGCGGATCGGGGCCGGTTCTCCGCCGACGCTTGACCTGCGTGATTTCCCCACTTCGACCGATGCAGCGCGCCGCGATGCGCCAGCTAAACCCGCACAGGAGCTTTCCCGGTGAGCCACTCGCACTCTCATGGACATCATCACCATCATCATGGTCACGGCTGTGGCCACGATCGTTCTTCTGCCCCGGAAGGTGGTAAAAAAGGGATCTGGAAGCGTATTACCGCCGCCGCTGTGCTGGTGCTTATCCTGCTTGCTGCCGCGAGCCTGGTACAGGTGCGATCCGGCGAATCGCTGGTGATCACTCGCTTTGGTAAACCCGTTCGGGTGCTGCTTGAGCCGGGGCTTGCCTGGCGAATTCCGGCGCCTTTTGAAACCGCAACGGTGGTGGATCTGCGCCTGCGGACGACATCAAGCGGGCTGCAGGATGTAGGCACTCGCGATGGTCTGAGGATCATCGTTCAGTCCTATGCGGTGTGGGAAGTAGACAACACGCCTGAGCACGTGCAGCGCTTTATGCGGGCGGTGCAGAATCAGCCGGATGAGGCGGCGCGCCAGATCCGTACTTATTTAGGTTCAGCGCTGGAAACCACCGCCAGCGGCTTCACGCTTTCTCAACTGGTGAATACCGACGGCAAGCAGGTGCAGCTGGCGCAGTTTGAATCGCATCTTCAGCAGCAAATCAGCCAGCCGCTGCTGCAAAGCTACGGCATCCGGCTGGTACAAATGGGCACCGAGCGCCTGACGCTGCCTGCCGTCACGCTTAATGCCACCGTTGACCGTATGCGCGCCGAGCGTGAAACCATCGCCATTGAACGTACGGCGGAAGGTAAACGCGCGGCGGCAGAAATTCGCTCCGCAGCGGATCGCGATGCCCGTATTACCGAGGCTCAGGCTTCGGTGAAAGCGGCGGATCTTGAGGCTCAGGCTCAGGTGCAAACGGCCTCTATTTACGGCAAAGCCTATGCCAGCGCGCCACAGCTTTACAGCCTGCTGCGCCAGATTGATGCCCTTAGCGGCATGGTCAATGCGCAAACCCGGCTGGTGCTGCGTACCGATGCCAAACCGTTCAGCCTGCTGGTTGACGGGCCACAGATGGATAAAGCTGCGGATAAAAAACCATGACCGAACGGCAAAAACTTGAGCCCGGCGGGCCGTGGACGCAGTCGATCCGGCTGGCGTTTATCGCCATCTTTGTGCTGACGCTGTTTGCCGCCGGAGCCTGGCTGCTGTCAAACGTCCGGCAAATCCCGGCGGGAAGCAGGGCGGTAGTGCTGCGTTTTGGCGCAGAGCAACGTGTCGCCGAGCCGGGGCTGTTGCTTGCCTGGCCCGCGCCGGTGAATGAAGTGGTGATGGTGCCGGGGGCGGATCGGGTGATTGAGCACCGGGTGACCGCCCTGCTGCGTTCGCCCGAGGCGCAAAGTCTGGATATTAACGGCGGTCCTGGGAACGACGCTGTTTCGGGTTCCGGCTTCCTGCTGACCGGTGATGCGGGCGTGGTACAGCTGGATATCAGCGTGTTCTACCGGGTCAGAACGCCGACAGCCTATGTGCTCCAGGGCAAACATGTGTTGCCGCTGCTCGACAGGCTGGTTGAACGCGCGGCGGTGGCGGTCTGTGCTTCACGCGATCTGGATACTATTCTGGTCGCCCGCCCCGAAATGCCTGGCAACGACATGAACGTTGCCCAGCAGCGCGAACAGCTGCGCAGTGACGTGCAGCGTAACATTGAGCAAAACCTGCTGCGGCTTCAGCAGTCGGGAAGCGACGCGGGTATAACGCTTGAGCGAGTGACCGTTCAGTCCGCCTTACCCCTGGCAACCGTGACGGCGTTCAATGCGGTATTAACTGCCAGCCAGCAGGCGTCGAAAGCGGTGGCGACCGCGCAAAGTGACGCTTCGTTAACGCGCCAGAAGGCGGTGCAGCAGGCCGATCAGATGCTGCAAACCGCCCAGGCAAACGCGCAGGAAAGCGTGGCTAAAGCGCAGTCGGATACCGCGACTATCGCCCATCTGGCCAGCAACCATGACGACCCAGACTTGCTGGGGCGAATTTACCGTCAGCGGATAGCCGAGATTTTGTCCCGGGCCGGATCGGTGATTACCGTGTCGCCGCAGGATGACGCTCATCTGATTTTGCAGGGCGTGGCGCAAAAAGAGGCGGCTAAACCATGACTTCTTCAGTCCAGGCCGGCGGGGCGCTGACCCGTCAGGAACAGAAACATATTACTCGCCAGCTGCTGCTGGCGCTGATTGCCAGCGGGGCGCTTATTCTCGGCCTGCTCTGGCGCTGGCTAGCGCCTCAGCAGGTTGCCGTCGGCGATTTACTGCTGGGCGCGGCATCCCTCGTTGTGGCGGTACCGGTGCTGCGGCATGCGCTGCACAGCCTGCGTTACCCCAGCCTGCACGGGCTGACAGACCAGCTCATTGCGCTGGCTTTGCTGGGCGCGTGGGCGACGGGCGATCTTCTGACGGCCGCGCTGCTGCCGCTGATCATGATTGTCGGGCATATTCTTGAAGAGCGCAGCGTGATCGGCTCTCAGGAAGCTATCGAAGCGCTGAGCAAGCTCACGCGCAGCCGCGCCAGACGCGTTGGCGCTGACGGTCAGTTGCAGGATATCGACAACCACGATCTTGAACCTGGTGATGTGGTTGAGGTGCGTGCCGGGGATCATATTCCCGCTGATGGCCTGGTGCTGGAGGGCAAAGCAAGCCTGGATACGGCGCCGATCACCGGTGAGTCGGTACCGCAGGAAGTTGAGCCCGGTGCCGAAGTTTTTGGTGGGGCGATAAACCTTGATGGCCTGCTGCGCATCCGGGTCACGCGTACCGGGGAAACGTCGACGTTGGGGCGTGTAATCGCTCTGATGCAAAGCGCCGAGCAGGCAAGTCCGCCGATAACCCGGCTGCTGGAGCGCCATGCGGCTCGCTATCTGTTGCTGGTGTTGATGATTGCCGCCAGCACCTGGTTCCTGACGCAGGATGCCCAGGCGATGCTGGCGGTATTGGTGGCTGCCTGCCCGTGTGCGCTTGTGCTCTCCGCGCCAGCTTCCTCTATTGCCGGGCTGACGGTTGCCGCCCGCCACGGCATTTTAATTCGTGGCGCTGCTTTTCTTGAGGAACTGGCGGAGATCAACGCCGTGGTGGTCGACAAGACAGGGACTCTGACGCACGGCAAGCTGCACCTGCAGGCTGTGGGACCTTTTGGCGATACCGATCCTGATATGCTGAAAACCCTGGCGGCCAGCCTCGGGGCGACGAGTAACCATCCGGTTAGCCGTGCGCTGAGCGAGATTGTTTCACGCGAAGCCTGGCTCCCGCTCGATAACGTGCGCGAACATCAGGGATTAGGCGTTTCTGCTTCTACCCCACAGGGCGAAGCCGTACTCGGCAGGCGCGAACTGTTGGCCACAACGCTTGCTGACTTACCTGATGCCCCGGAGCATGATGGCCCGATTGTCGGGCTGGCGCTGGATGGGCGTTTTCTTGGCTGGCTGCTGCTGGCCGATAGCCTGCGCGGTGAGGCGGCCACGGCGATGGCAGAGCTGCGCGAGCTTGGGCTGAACCGTCAGCTTTTACTGACCGGCGATCGCCAGTCGGTTGCCGACCGCATTGCGCAGCAGGTGGGTATTGTCGACGTGGTAGCTGGCGCGCTTCCCGCGGATAAGCTGGAGCAGGTGAAGCTGCAAATCGACAGCGGTTACCGGCCAATGGTTATCGGCGACGGCATCAACGATTCGCTGGCGCTCAAGGCGGGAGTGGTCGGCGTGGCGATGGGGGCCGGAGGCTCTGATATTGCGATGTCGTCGGCGGATATTGTACTGATAGGCAGCGATCTTCGTCGGCTGGGCACCTGCGTGCGCTTAAGCCGCCGCTGCCGCCGTACTTTGCAGGTCAACGTATTTATCGGGCTCGGCTGGACGCTGGCGATTGTCGCGATGGCGGCTTTTGGCTGGCTGGGGGCATCGGGCGCAGTTGTCGCCGCGCTGCTGCATAATCTCAGCACGCTGCTGGTGCTGGGCAATGCCGGCCGGCTATTAAGGTTTGAAGAAAAGCTGAGCGAGCAGAAATAAAAAAACCGCCTTCGTGATGAAGGCGGTTTGCTTTTCGGGGCGGTAACTTAGAACGCGTAGTTGAAGTTCGCACCGTACAGCCAGGCTTTACCTTCAGATTTGAAGGTGTATGGGCCTTCTTCGATGGTGACTTTCTGGCCGTGCATGTAGGAAACACCTACGTCCACAGAAGCGTCTTTGTTAAACGCATAAGTGGTACCGGCGCTCAGCCACAGGCGGTCCTGATCCGGAATGGAGATAGAACGCTTGTCGGCCGGAACCGGGCTGTCATCAAAGGCGATACCGGTACGGAACGTCCAGTTATCGTCCATGAAGTAGGTGGTGCCCAGCGCGATGCGGTAAGCATCCTTGAAGCCTTCGTCTTTATAGAACAGCGTCTGGCCGTTGTTGCCGGTCGCTTTCAGCTCCTGGAACTGGCTCCAGCTGGTGTAGGTCAGGCTATAGTGCACGGCCCACTTCGGCGCCACTTTGTTATAACCGGACAGTTCCCACATTTCTGGCAGGTGCAGGCTCAGAGAACCCGGTACGGTTTGGCCATTGGTGCCTGAAGGCAGACCAAAGTTAGACAGCAGCGGGTTATAGGCCGCCGGCAGGCTGCTCTTATAGTCGCCGTCGAAGTCAACTTTCACTTCAGAACGATAGGTAAAGCCGTAGCGGTTATCTTTGTTGATTTCATAAAGAATACCGGCGTTCCAGCCAAAGCCCCATTTGTCACCCTTGAGGTGCGCAATCTGAGTATTGGCCGGTAATGTGCCGATAGCCTGGCGCTGAGCCGGGGTCAGCGGGGAAGACGGGTTACCCGCAATCAGCTGCGGCAGGTCACCCGCATAGCGCTCAATCTTCGCTTTCGCGTAGACAGCATCAAAGCCCAGACCGAAGCTCCAGTTGCTGTTCAGGCGGTAGGCACCGCTCAGGTTCAGGTTCAGGGTGGTCAGGTCGGTCGTGCCACCCATGGAACCGGCGGTATAGCTGTCATTATATTCGGTGGCCAGGCCGTAGTTAGAGGTGACGGATGCACCCCAGCCGAACTGGTCGTTAATCGGCGCGACAAAGTGCAGGTTAGGCACCCATGCGGTCGGCGCGATGTTTTTTGCATCGGTGCTTTTGCCGGTTTTTGAGGTACCGGAGATATCTACGTCCGGGTCAACGAAGATGGCGCCCGCGGAGAAAGAAGGGCGGTCAAACATCATGATGGTGGCGGGGTTGCGGCTTGCTGAACCCGCATTATCCGCGACTGCACCTTCCCCCGAATACGCTCGGCCAAGGCCAGAGGAAGAGAACTCGTTTAATTGAAAGCCGGCGGCATACGCCTGGGAAGAGACTATTGCCACTGCAACCGCGAGGGCTGACTTTGCAAACAGGTTTTTCTGGCTCATGACCAAAACCTCATTGATTTATTTTTATGCAAACAATGTTACATACCGTAACAGGAGCGCGAATAGTAGGGACTGATCGGGTACAGAGAAATCAGACCAGTGGCGAGAGTATAGGTCCGACCAGCGAGGATGTTGCAAGTTTGTTTCTAAAGTTTTTCAAGTTTGATCTTAAAAACGGGATCTGCTTGGCAAAATCCGGGGGAACTTCCCGGCAAACGGCGGATGTTATTTGTTTTAGATCATTTTTAAGTGTGATTTCCGTCACTTGTCGGTTTTGTGAGGATTATCAACTGGAGCAGAAACAACCGTGGGCGTAAAATGCCCACAATTGTGTTAACCAATCTCCCTTTTTAGGCCGCATTACAGAGGAAAGCGTGATGAGTAAAAATACCGCCGATGAAACCCCAGTTTGCTGCTGCATTGATGTCGGTTCCATTATCGACAACACAGATTGCATCGCTTCCTACAGCCGCGTATTTGCTGATAAAGCACAGGCTGATGAGGTTCTGGCAGCCTTAACGGCCAAAGCCCGCGAAGTAGAATCCGAGCCTTGCCAGATTACCCCGCGTTATACCGAAGTGGCTGATGGCGTGCAGTTGGATATCGACTTCGTGTTCAGCTGCCAGGCTGAAACCATGATCTTCCAGCTCGGCCTGCGTTAATCCCCTCTGCCAAACACCCTGCATTGTGCGGGGTGTTTCATTTCGTTATGTAATAATTCGTGTCGCTTCTCCCATTTTTCTCGCCCGCCGGTTGGCTGGATGTGAATTTTTAGTTAAGACTGTGATCAGGTCAGACCACTTTTTGTCTGTATTCACTTTTTTTAGCAGGGGAGCGTTATGAGTCAGGCACTGCCGTTGATTACCCGCCAGGGCGATCGTATTGCCATTGTCAGTGGTTTACGTACGCCGTTTGCCCGCCAGGCCACGGCTTTCCATGGTATTCCCGCCGTCGATCTCGGCAATATGGTGGTGAGCGAGCTGATGGCGCGCAGCGAAGTGCCGCCCGAAGCTATCGAACAGCTGGTTTTCGGCCAGGTTGTACAGATGCCAGAAGCCCCAAACATTGCCCGCGAAATCGTGCTTGGCACCGGCATGAGCGTACATACCGACGCGTATAGCGTGAGCCGTGCCTGCGCCACCAGTTTCCAGGCCGTTGCAAACGTGGCCGAAAGCCTGATGGCCGGGACTATCCGAGCCGGTATTGCCGGGGGCGCAGATTCCTCTTCCGTGCTGCCTATTGGCGTAAGCAAAAAGCTGGGCCGCACGCTGGTGGATGTGAATAAAGCGCGCACGCTCGGGCAGCGCCTGAAACTGTTTTCCAAATTACGTCCTCGTGATTTATTACCGGTTCCCCCTGCGGTGGCGGAATACTCAACCGGCCTGCGGATGGGCGACACCGCCGAGCAGATGGCGAAAACTCACGGTATCAGCCGCGAAATGCAGGATGCGCTGGCTCATCGTTCCCACGAGCGTGCCGCGCAGGCCTGGCAGGAAGGTAAACTTGCCGATGAGGTTATGACGGCGTTTATACCGCCATACCGCCAGCCGTTTGCCGAAGATAACAACGTGCGTAAAGGCTCCAGCCTGGCTGATTATGCAAAGCTGCGCCCGGCGTTTGACCGCAAGCACGGCACCGTTACCGCCGCGAACAGTACGCCGCTGACGGACGGCGCGGCGGCCGTTATCCTGATGACAGAATCCCGCGCGAAAGAGCTTGGCCTCAAGCCGCTCGGCTACCTGCGCAGCTACGCGTTTACCGCCATTGATGTCTGGCAGGATATGCTGCTTGGCCCGGCATGGGCTACGCCGCTGGCGCTTGAGCGCGCCGGGATCACCCTGAATGATTTGACGCTGTTTGATATGCACGAAGCTTTTGCCGCGCAGACGTTAGCCAATTTGAAAATGCTTTCCAGCGAAAACTTCGCCCGCAACGTGCTGGGCCGGGCTCACGCCACCGGTGAAGTGGATGACGCTAAATTTAACGTGCTGGGTGGGTCGATTGCCTACGGACACCCGTTTGCGGCCACTGGCGCAAGGATGATTACCCAAACGCTGCACGAGCTGCGTCGCCGTGGCGGCGGTTTTGGCCTTGTTACGGCGTGTGCCGCCGGCGGCCTCGGTGCGGCAATGGTTCTGGAGGTGGAGTAATGGAGCAGAAAGGCGCATTCGATTTACACATCCGTCTGGATAACGTTGCCGTGGTCACCATCGACGTGCCTGGCGAGAAGATGAATACCCTGAAGGCCGAGTTTGGCGCTCAGGTACACGGCATTATTAAAAAGCTGCGCGACAACCCGAGCGTGCAGGGGCTGGTGTTTATCTCCGGCAAACCTGACAACTTTATTGCCGGGGCCGATATCAACATGATTGCTGGCTGTAAAACGGCCGGGGAAGCGCAGGAGCTGGCGCGGCAGGGGCAGCAGATCATGGCGGAAATCGCCGCGCTGCCGATGCCGGTTGTGGCCGCTATCCACGGCGCCTGTCTGGGCGGCGGGCTGGAAATGGCGCTTGCCTGCCATGCCCGAATTTGCACTGACTCGCCCAAAACGCAGCTTGGCCTGCCGGAAGTTCAGCTGGGCCTGCTGCCGGGCTCGGGCGGCACTCAGCGTTTGCCACGCCTGATAGGCGTCAGTAACGCGTTAGACATGATTTTGACCGGCAAGCAGCTGCGCCCTCGCCAGGCGCTGAAGCTGGGGCTGGTGGATGACGTGGTGCCAGAGTCCATTCTGCTGGAAACCGCCGTTGAGCTGGCGCTTAAAGGAAGAAAACCTTCGCGTGAGCTGCCGGTAAAAGAGCGAGTGCTTGCCGGGCCGCTGGGGCGCTCTCTGCTGTTCAGCCTGGTCAGCAAGAAGACTGAGGCAAAAACCCAGGGTAACTACCCGGCAACTCGCCGCATCATCGACGTTATTCGTACCGGGCTGGAGCAGGGGAGCAAAAGCGGCTATGAGGCCGAAGCTAAAGCGTTTGGCGAGCTGGCGATGTCTGCGGAATCTGCCGCGCTGCGCGGCCTGTTCTTTGCCAGCACTGAGTTAAAGAAAGAGTACGGCGGGGATGCAAAACCCGGCAAACTGAATGCGGTCGGTATCCTTGGCGGCGGGCTAATGGGCGGCGGTATTGCCTATGTGACGGCCACTAAAGGCAAGCTGCCGGTGCGCATTAAAGACATTAATAACGAAGGGATTAACCACGCGCTGAAATACAGCTGGGATCTGCTGGACAAAAAAGTTCGCCGCCGCCATATGAAGCCGGCCGAACGGCAGCGCGAGCTGGCCCGCATCTCAGGGGGAACCGATTATCACGGGTTCAGCCAGCGCGATATCGTGGTGGAAGCCGTGTTTGAAGATTTGGCCCTGAAGCAGAAAATGGTGGCCGAAGTGGAGCAGTACGCCGCGCCGCATACTGTTTTTGCCTCAAACACCTCGTCGCTGCCGATTGCTGACATAGCCGCTCAAGCTGCGCGCCCGCAGCAGGTTATCGGCCTGCACTTTTTCAGCCCGGTCGACAAGATGCCGCTGGTTGAGGTGATCCCTCACGCAGGCACCAGTGCGGAAACCATTTCCACCACCGTACAGCTGGCGAAAAAACAGGGCAAAACGCCGATCGTTGTCGGCGACAGCGCTGGCTTTTACGTCAACCGTATTCTTGCACCTTACATTAACGAAGCGCTGCGCTGCCTGACGGAAGGTGAGCCTATCGAACGTATCGACGAAGCGCTGGTTAAGTTTGGTTTCCCGGTAGGGCCCGTGCAGCTGTTGGACGAAGTTGGGATAGACGTCGGCACTAAAATTATTCCGATTTTGCAGCAGGCCTTCGGCGATCGTTTCGCCGCGCCTGAAAGCGTCGATGCAATCTTGAAGGACGATCGCAAAGGAAGAAAAAATGGTCGCGGTTTCTATCTTTATCCGGCGAAAGGGCGTAAAAGCAAGAAACAGCCGGATACAGCGATTTACAAGCTGTTAGGCGTGACGCCAAACGGGCGTCAGACCCCGGAGCAAATCGCCGAACGCTGCGTGATGATGATGCTCAACGAAGCCGCGCGCTGCCTCGATGAGGGTGTGGTCAGAAGCGCACGGGATGGTGATATTGGCGGCGTGTTCGGCATCGGTTTTCCGCCGTTCCTGGGCGGGCCGTTCAGGTATATGGACAGCCTGAGTGCCGCGGACGTTGTGGCAAAATTACAGCGTTTAGCGGGTCAGTACGGGGAACGTTTCACCCCCTGCGAAAGGCTGATTATGATGGCTGAACAACAGCTTAGTTTCTGGCCGGCGTTGAAGCCGATGCCGGTGACTGAGCATGACGAAGCGCTGAGCTAAAACCGGGAAATGTACGCCGCAAGGTCATTTTGTAAACAGATATTGACTATACTTGCAGCATTGAGGTAAAAGACAGCGTTTCATTCGATGTACGGATAAGGCACAATGCCCGGCTGCCGTGAACCCCACTTTTTCAGCGTGCGGGTTCAGGCGTTCCTGGTTAACAAAAGCGGTGCAATATGCAAGTTTTTATCATGCGTCACGGCGACGCAGCACTCGATGCTGCCAGCGACTCGGTTCGTCCCCTGACCCAATGTGGGTGTGATGAGTCCCGTCTGATGGCGACCTGGTTAACAGGTCAGGTGACAAGTATCGAACGTGTTCTGGTGAGCCCTTACCTGCGAGCTGAACAGACCCTGGACGTGGTGCGGGAAGCGCTGAACCTCCCGGAAAAAGAAGACATCCTGCCTGAGCTACGGCCCTGCGGTGATGTGGGCCTGGTGGGAGATTACCTGCTGGCGCTGGCAAACGAAGGCGTTGAATCCGCGCTGGTGGTTTCCCACCTGCCGCTGGTCGGTTACCTGGTTTCCGAGCTTTGCCCGGAAGAGGCCCCGCCGATGTTTACCACTTCGGCAATTGCCAACGTCACGCTGGATCCGGAATCGGGTAAAGGCGTATTTAACTGGCAGATGAGCCCCTGCAATTTCAAGGTGGCTAAGGCTATCTGATTGCTGTGAGCATGAAAAAAAGAGTCGCGAAAGCGGCTCTTTTTGCGTTTTAAGTATTGAGAATTTTTCCCCTCACCCTAACCCTCTCCCCAAGGGGGAGAGGGGACTGTTCCCGATCGCTTTCCCCCTCTCCCTCCGGGAGAGGGCCGGGGTGAGGGGAATCTTTCACGCCGAATTTACGGCAGCTCCGGCGGCTGCCACTCTTCAATTTCTATTAGCACCAGCAGCGCGGCATCGCCGCCGTACTCTTTCGGTGCCTGGTGAAACGCGACAATATGCGGATGCTGCGCCAGCCACAGCGGCGTTTGTTGCTTGAGAACGTGTTTACCGTGGCCGTGCATGACGCAGGCGCAAAATACATGTTCACGGCGACAGGCGGCAATCAGCGCCCCCAGCTCCTGTTTTGCCTGAAGCTGCGTCAGACCGTGCAAATCAAGAAACAACTCCGGGGAATAGTCACCGCGACGCAGTTTCTTCAGCTCAAAATGGCTCACACCTTCACGCACATAGCGCATTGGCCCTTCGGTCGCCAGGCGCGGCTGAAACTCATCCGAAAAATAGTGGCTGGCATCGGCCTGTTCCTGTAGCAGGCGTTTTACCGGGACTTCCGTTATTTTTTTACGTACCGGGCGGTGAACAATCGTATCCTGAGCCAGTTTTTTGGTGCCGCTCATCAGGCCGCGAAAAAGCGCCTCGTCTTCGGAACTGAGCGGTGATTTCTTTTTCATGTATATCTCATCTCGCATTCGCTTTGTCGCCAGTTTACCCGCTTTCCCCATCGGCAATAAAGAAAACGCAAATTTCACCGCCTCCCGGCGTCGATGGGTGCTGATTTGTCGCCTCCTTCATGGCAAACTAGCCGATTATTATTGAACTAGCGTGAGTCGCCTGCGGAGGGCACGTGGATAAAATTTTCGTCGATGAGGCAGTAAACGAGCTGCATACCATTCAGGATATGCTGCGCTGGTCGGTCAGCCGCTTTAGCGCCGCCAACATCTGGTATGGGCACGGCACCGACAATCCATGGGATGAAGCCGTTCAGCTGGTTCTGCCAAGTCTTTACCTGCCGCTTGATATTCCTGAAGATATGCGTACCGCGCGCCTGACGCCAAGCGAGCGTCACCGTATCGTTGAGCGTGTGATTCGCCGCGTAAACGAGCGTATTCCGGTTGCTTATCTGACGAATAAAGCCTGGTTCTGCGGCCACGAGTTCTACGTTGACGAACGCGTTTTGGTCCCGCGTTCCCCAATTGGTGAGCTGATCAATAACCGCTTTGCCGGGATGATCGATCACGAGCCGCAGCATATTCTTGATATGTGCACCGGCAGCGGCTGTATCGGCATCGCCTGCGCCTATGAATTCCCGAATGCGGAAGTAGATATCGTTGATATTTCCCCTGAAGCTATCGCCGTGGCCGAGCAGAACATTTCCGAACACGGTATGGACCACAACGTCACGCCGATTCGCTCTGACCTGTTCCGTGACCTGCCTAAAGTGCAGTACGACGTGATTGTGACAAACCCGCCGTACGTTGATGAAGAAGACATGGCCGACCTGCCGGGTGAATATCACTTTGAACCAGAGCTGGGGCTGGCGGCCGGAAGCGATGGCCTGAAGCTGGCTCGCCGCATCCTGGCCTGCGCGCCGGACTACCTGGCCGACGGCGGGATCCTGATTTGTGAAGTAGGGAACAGCATGGTGCACCTGATGGATCAATATCCAGAGGTGCCGTTCACCTGGCTTGAGTTCGATAACGGCGGCGACGGCGTGTTTATGCTGACCAAAGCGCAGTTGATCGAGGCTCGCGAGCACTTCAGCATCTACAAAGATTAATTGCCGCACGTAAACGAGTCTTCGGGCTCGTTTTACTTCCCGCGCACAACACAACAACGACAACGGTGATTCAGTAAGGAGCCGTGATGGCTGGTAACAGTATTGGACAGGTTTTTCGCGTAACGACATTTGGTGAATCCCACGGCATCGCGCTGGGCTGCATTGTTGACGGCGTTCCGCCGGGCATCCCGCTGACCGAAGCCGACCTGCAGCACGATCTCGATCGCCGCCGCCCGGGCACCTCGCGTTACACCACCCAGCGCCGTGAGCCTGACCAGGTAAAAATTCTCTCCGGCGTGTTTGAAGGCGTAACGACCGGTACAAGTATCGGCCTGCTTATCGAAAACACCGATCAGCGCTCCCAGGATTACAGCGCCATCAAAGACGTGTTCCGTCCGGGGCACGCGGATTACACCTACGAACAAAAATATGGCCTGCGCGACTATCGCGGTGGCGGCCGTTCTTCCGCGCGTGAAACCGCCATGCGTGTGGCAGCGGGCGCGATTGCCAAGAAATACCTTGAGCAGAAATTCGGCATTAAAATTCGCGGCTGCATGACGCAGATGGGCGATATTCCGCTGGAAATCAAAGACTGGGATCAGGTAGAGCAGAACCCGTTCTTCTGCCCGGATCCGGATAAAATTGAAGCGCTGGACGAGCTGATGCGTGGCCTGAAAAAAGAGGGCGACTCTATCGGCGCGAAGATAACGGTTGTCGCCGACAACGTGCCGCCGGGCCTCGGCGAGCCGGTCTTTGACCGTCTGGACGCGGACATTGCCCACGCGCTGATGAGCATCAACGCGGTGAAAGGCGTGGAGATTGGAGAAGGCTTCGGCGTGGTGAACCTGCGCGGCAGCCAGAACCGGGACGAAATTACTCAACAGGGTTTCCAGAGCAACCACGCGGGCGGCATTCTGGGCGGCATCAGCAGCGGCCAGCAGATTGTGGCGAATATGGCCCTGAAGCCGACTTCCAGCATTACCGTGCCGGGCAAAACGATTAATCGCGAAGGCGAAGAAGTGGAAATGATCACCCGTGGTCGTCACGATCCGTGCGTGGGGATCCGCGCCGTGCCGATCGCCGAGGCGATGCTGGCCATCGTGCTAATGGATCACCTGCTGCGCCAGCGCGCCCAGAACGCTGACGTTTCTTCCCCGCTGCCTCGCTGGTAAGACGATGAAAAAACTCCTGATCGGGATGCTGGCGCTGGCCGCCAGCGCTCAGGCTTTAGCGGCTACGCCGTGGCAAAAAATCGACCATCCGATTGCCGGTAGCGCACAGTCTATAGGCGCGTTTTCCAACGGCTGTATCGTGGGGGCGCACGCTTTGCCGCTTGAGGACGCCCGCTATCAGGTGATGCGGCCGGATCAGCGTCGCTATTTTGGGCACCCCGATCTGGTGATGTTTATTCAGCGCCTGAGTAATCAGGTAAATCAGCTTGGCCTTGGCACGGTGCTGATAGGCGATATGGGCATGGCGGCGGGCGGGCGTTTTAACTCCGGGCACGCCAGCCACCAGACCGGACTTGATGTCGATATTTTCCTGCAACTGCCAAAAGCTCGCTGGACGTCGGCGCAGCTGCTGCGCCCGCAGGCGTTGGACCTGGTCGCCGCCGACGGTAAGCGCGTAGTGCCGTCGCTGTGGAAGCCGGAAATCGACAGCCTGATTAAGCTTGCGGCCAAAGATAATGAGGTCACGCGTATCTTTGTGAACCCTGCCATCAAGCAGCGGCTTTGCGAAGATGCCGGGGCTGACCGGGACTGGCTGCGTAAGGTACGTCCGTGGTTTGCCCACCGCGCCCATATGCACGTACGTTTGCGCTGCCCGGCTAACAGCCTCGAGTGCGAAGATCAGCCTCTGCCTCCTCCGGGAGACGGCTGCGGTGCCGAGCTGCAAAGCTGGTTCGCGCCGCCTGCACCGGGCAGCACGCCACCGAAAAAGACAACGCCACCGCCGCTACCCGCCTCCTGTCAGGCATTACTGGATGAGCACGTTCTCTAAATGGAATGGTTTATGGTTTCCCCGTCGCTGCTGGTGGCGCTGTTTTTTGTCGCCATGCTGGCCGGGTTTATTGATGCTCTTGCAGGCGGCGGTGGGCTGCTGACGGTTCCGGCCTTGCTGGCTGCGGGGATGTCCCCGGCGCAGGCGCTGGCGACCAACAAACTTCAGGCCTGCGGCGGGTCGGTTTCTGCCTCGCTCTATTTCATTCGGCGTAAGGTGGTCAGCCTTGCCGATCAGAAACTCAATATTCTGATGACCTTTATCGGCTCCACCTGCGGTGCGCTGCTGGTGCAGCACGTGAAGTCCGATATCCTGCGTCAGATCCTGCCGCTGCTGATTATCGGCATCGGGCTTTATTTTCTGCTGATGCCAAAGCTGGGTGAAGAAGACCGCCAGCGCCGCCTGTATGGCCTGCCGTTTGCGCTAGTCGCCGGCGGCTGCGTAGGTTTTTATGACGGCTTCTTCGGCCCCGGCGCCGGGTCGTTTTACGCACTCGCCTTCGTGACGCTGTGTGGCTTCAACCTCGCCAAATCTACCGCCCACGCCAAAGTGCTTAACGCCACGTCAAACCTCGGTGGGCTGCTGCTGTTTATTATTGGCGGCAAGGTGATTTGGGGTACCGGCCTTGTGATGATGGCCGGGCAATTTTTAGGGGCGAGGGTGGGTTCACGCCTCGTATTGAGTAAAGGGCAGCAGCTTATTCGTCCGATGATCGTCGTGGTTTCGGCGGTGATGAGCGCCAGGCTGCTGTATGACAGCCACGGACCGGAAATCCTCCACTGGTTAGGGATAGCCTGAAATGAATAACGTAACAATGAGCAAACAGCACCATTATCAGGAGCTGATCGACGTGTTCGATAGCTGCTTCCTGGTCGAGTTTAATACCCGCCTGATCAAGGGCGACGACGAGCCCATCTATCTGCCCGCGGACAACGAACTGCCGTACAACCGTATCGTCTTTGCGCACGGCTACTACGCCAGCGGAATGCATGAAATTTCTCACTGGTGCGTGGCCGGTAAAGAGCGCCGCAAGCTGGTGGACTTCGGCTACTGGTATTGCCCGGACGGGCGCGACGCTGAGACCCAGGGCAAGTTTGAAGACGTGGAAGTGAAGCCGCAGGCGCTGGAATGGATGCTCAGCACCGCCGCGGGCTTCCCGTTTAACGTCAGCTGCGACAACCTGAGCGGCGATTTTGAGCCTGACCGTATTGCTTTCCAGCGTCGGGTTCATGCTCAGGTTATGACTTATCTGAAAGAGGGGATCCCTGAGCGTCCGGCACGTCTGATTGACGCGCTAAGGGCGTATTATGGCACCCCTGCGCTTGATGCCGGGCAGTTTGCCTGGCCAGAAGACCTAAACTAAAAATCACCTGTATGAAGAGGATGTATGATGATCGCGGAATTTGAGTCACGTATTTTGGCGTTGATTGATGAGATGGTGGAGCACGCCAGTGACGACGACCTGTTTGCCAGCGGTTATCTGCGTGGGCACCTTACTCTGGCCGTGGCCGAACTGGAAAACGGTGACGAGCATAAGCCAGAAGCGCTGCACGTCGTAGTGACCGACAGCCTGCAAAAGGCAATCCAGGCGGGTGAGCTTTCGCCTCGCGATCAGGCGCTGGTGCTGGGCATGTGGGATACGCTTTTCGAGAAGGCTAAGTTCTAAGACTGCCTCTTCCCCAGACCCTCTCCCCAAAAGGGAGAGGGGATAAAAGCTTCACAGAGGGGCTTATGAGGGGAAAATCATTTCACCGCTTTGCCTTTCAACAATTTCCTCACCCAAAGCCGGTTAGGGTTCAAGGCCGCGAGCGTGACGGCATCCAGCGGAATAGGTTCTTCGCTCATCTGCGCCGCCAGAATCTCTGAGGCCAGCGGCGCGCTGCACAGCCCGCGAGAACCCAGTGCTCCCAGCATATAAAGGTTGTTGTACACCGGAGACGGTGCCGCATTTTCACGATCCTCAGCAAGCCCTGCGTATTGCTCCAGTGTGGCTTCATAATCCGGAACGCTACCTACCATTGGTAGATGATCGCGTGAAGCGCAGCGCACGCCACAGCGGGCTTCGTTCGCTGAAACGTCCACTTCTTTTGCCCATTCGGCGTTCGGCAGGCAGTCCAGCAGCCGCTGGCGATTATGCTGCTGATCTTCTTCGTTCCAGGTCATCTCTTCCCGGCCGCGATGATAGCTGGCGCCGATGCAGTGATGCTGGTTCTGTGGATTAACCGGCGTCAGATAACCGTCATAGCACAGGACCTGGCGAAGCTGGCTTAACCCCGGCGTGGTTGGAATATGGCTGACCTGGCCGCCCACTGAATAAACCGGCAGATTTTGCGTTTGCGTAAACCGGCTGATTTGATGGCCGTTGGCCAGCACCACCGAGCCGTGTTGAACCGCTTCCTGCTGAGCAAACTCTATCTTCCAGCCGCCGTTATCGGGCGTTAAGCCGGTAGCCTGATGTCCATAGCGGATTTTCAATCCCTGCTGCCCGGCCAGTTCCAGCGCCCCGGCCGTAAGCTGCGCCGGGTAGAGCCAGCCGCCCAGCGGATAGCTAATCCCGCCGCACTGCGTGTCCACGCCACAGGTTTTCTCCACGGTTTCGGCATCTACCGCCGTGGCCAGTAGCTCGGGCAGGCCAAGAGCGAGCATTTGCTCGATTTTATGGGCGCTTTTTTCATCCCAGGCGAGCTGGGTTACGCCACACCAGTCATGGTCAAACGCTACCGGAAGGGCGTCATACAGGCGTCGTGAAAAGGTGAATGCAGCCGGGAAAAAGGTCGTCAGCGCGGCATCATGTGCGGTAAGCAGAGGGTAAAGTGCGCCCTGGCGGTTGCCGGAAGCTCCCTGAGCCGGTGCCTCGTCTTCACAATACAGCGTCACCTGCCAGCCTCGACGCAGCAGCGCAAGAGAGAGCAGCGCGCTGGCTATTCCGCCGCCGATAATGGCGGTTTCGCGTTCGGGCGTGCCGGGGCGGGAGTACCACGGTGTGCGAGCTGGGGTTTCAACCGGTTCTTGCAGCGACCCGACGAGCATCTCGCGTTTGCGGCCAAACCCTTTGCTTCGTGTCACGGTAAAGCCTGCTTCTATCAGCCCACGACGAACAAAGCCGGCGGAGGTAAAGGTCGCCAGCGTGCCGCCGGGGCGAGCCATGCGAACCATGGCCTGGAAGAGCTGAGGCGTCCACATATCCGGGTTTTTCGAGGGCGCGAAGCCGTCAAGGAACCAGGCATCTACCTGCTGATTCAGCGTGTCATCCAACTGAGATATCAGCTCGTTAATATCCCCCAACCACAGGTCCAGCGTAATGCGCCCGTTGTCCAGCAGCAGGCGGTGGCAGCCGGGCACAGGCTGCGGCCACTGTTGCTGAAGCTCGGCGGCGAAGCGGCTCAGTTCCGGCCAGTGCTGATGGGCTAGCGCGAGATCGGGGGTGGTGAGGGGGAATTTTTCAAAACTGATAAAATGCAGCCGTTTTAAGCAGGCATCCTCACGTTTCACACAAAATTCATCGAACGCTTGCCATAAAGTCAAAAAGTTAAGGCCGGTACCAAAACCACTTTCGGCGACCACAAAAAGCGGTCTTTCGTGGGTTGCAAAGCGTTCGGGAAGATGGTTTCCGCCGAGGAAGACGTAACGCGTCTCTTCCAGCCCGTTATCGTTAGAGAAGTAAACGTCGTCAAAATCTCGGGATACAGGTGTACCTTCTTCGTTGAAACCGAGGTTGGCGGATTGTATAGGGGAATGTTTCACGTAAGTTGCTCGTGTGGCAGGCAGTGGCTCGATCATAACGGGGCGAGCGGAGCGGCGCAAATTTCCGCATAATTTGGCTGATCGGACTTGTTCGGCGTACAACTGTACGCTATTGTGCCACACGAAATCCTACATAGTGCAGTGAACGAGGTATTTGAATGAAACGTGCAGTGATTACTGGCCTGGGCATTGTATCCAGCATTGGTAATAACCAGCAGGAAGTCCTGGCATCTCTGCGAGAAGGACGCTCCGGGATCACTTTCTCGGAAGAGTTTAAAGAAGCGGGAATGCGGAGCCACATTTGGGGTAACGTCAAGCTGGATACCACCGGGTTGATTGACCGTAAAGTGGTTCGTTTCATGAACGATGCCTCTATCTATGCCTATCTTTCTATGCGTGAGGCCATCGCTGATGCTGGCCTGAGCGAAGAGGTTTATCAGAATAACCCACGCGTTGGCCTGATTGCAGGCTCCGGCGGTTCTTCTAAAGCGCAGGTCTTTGGTGCTGACGCCATGCGTAGCCCACGTGGCCTGAAAGCGGTGGGTCCGTACGTTGTGACCAAAGCGATGGGCTCCGCGGTTTCCGCCTGCCTCGCCACACCGTTCAAAATCCACGGCGTGAACTACTCTATCAGCTCTGCCTGTGCGACTTCCGCACACTGTATCGGCAACGCGGTAGAGCAAATTCAGCTGGGCAAACAGGACATCGTTTTTGCCGGCGGCGGCGAAGAGCTGGGCTGGGAAATGGCCTGTGAGTTCGATGCGATGGGCGCGCTGTCCACCAAATATAACGAAACCCCGGAAAAAGCTTCCCGTACCTATGACACGCACCGTGACGGCTTCATCATCGCTGGCGGCGGCGGCATGGTTGTGGTTGAAGAGCTGGAGCACGCTCTGGCACGTGGCGCACATATCTACGCTGAAATCGTTGGCTACGGCGCAACGTCCGATGGCGCAGACATGGTTGCTCCATCAGGTGAAGGCGCGGTGCGCTGCATGAAGATGGCGATGCATGGCGTTGATACCCCAATCGACTACCTGAACTCCCACGGGACTTCTACTCCGGTAGGCGACGTGAAAGAGCTGGGTGCGATTCGTGAAGTGTTCGCTGACCATAGCCCGGCCATTTCCGCGACCAAAGCAATGACCGGTCACTCTCTGGGTGCTGCGGGCGTGCAGGAAGCTATCTATTCTCTGCTGATGCTGGAGCACGGCTTCATCGCGCCAAGCATTAACGTCGAAGAGCTGGACGAGCAGGCTGCTGGCCTGAACATCGTTACCAAACCTACCGATGCGAAGCTGACCACCGTGATGTCCAACAGCTTCGGCTTCGGCGGCACTAACGCCACGCTGGTCATGCGCAAGCTGAACGCTTAATCAAAGCGATTGATTCAGAATGGGGTGCCTTCGGGTGCCCTATTTTTTTGTCTATTCCTCTGCATTGACAGCCGGTTGGCCGGCAGGCACTATGCATTCCCCTCCATTATCATTTTGATAATGCGTAAGCGTTTAACGTTAACCAACGCACCCTATAATCTGAACACTCAGAGGAAAGGGCGCGGGTTGAGTTGCGCCTTGCTCTGAATTTATGGAGTAAGCAGTATGTCTGCGGTACCTGAGACCACCCTTAAAACGTCGAAGTCGGCGAATACATCGCTATTCAGAATTACCTTTGCGGTATTTCTTACCTATATGACGGTTGGCCTGCCGCTGCCCGTTATCCCGCTTTTTGTTCACCAGCAGCTTGGCTACGGCAACATGATGGTTGGCGTGGCGGTGGGCATTCAGTTTCTTGCCACCGTATTAACCCGAGGCTATGCCGGACGGCTGGCTGACCAGATGGGTGCCAAACGCTCCGTCCTGCAGGGGATGTTTGCCTGTGGGCTGGCGGGCGTAGCCTACTTGCTCGCCGCGCTGCTGCCTGTCGATGCGGCCGTAAAGTTTGGCCTGCTGATCGTGGGGCGGCTGATCCTCGGCTTTGGTGAAAGCCAACTGCTGACCGGGAACCTGACCTGGGGGTTAGGCCTGGTTGGGCCGGGACGCTCCGGCAAGGTGATGTCCTGGAACGGGATGGCGATTTACGGTGCGCTGGCCGCCGGGGCGCCGCTTGGTCTGATGCTCAACGCCCAGTGGGGTTTTGTGGCATTGGGCGTGACGACCATTGCTCTGCCGCTGATTGGCCTGCTGTTTAATAGTACCGTGCAGCCTGTTCCTGCCCATAAAGGCGAGCGGCCTTCGCTGTTTACCGTTGTCGGGCTTATCTGGCAGCCGGGGCTCGGGCTGGCGCTGCAGGGCGTTGGTTTCGCGGTTATTGGTACTTTTGTTTCGCTCTATTTTGCCGCAAACGGCTGGGCTCATGCAGGCTTCACCCTAACGGCTTTCGGCGGCGCGTTTGTTCTGGTGCGCGTGCTGTTTGGCTGGATGCCTGACCGCTACGGCGGCGTGCGCGTGGCGCTGTTCTCCCTGGCCGTTGAAACGGTGGGCTTGCTGCTTCTTTGGCATGCGCCTGGTGCCTGGACCGCGTTGCTGGGTGCAGCGCTGACGGGTTGCGGCTGCTCGCTGATTTTCCCGGCGCTGGGCGTGGAAGTGGTTAAGCGCGTTCCGCCTCAGGTTCGTGGCACTGCCCTGGGCGGCTATGCGGCATTCCAGGATATTTCATACGGCATCACCGGGCCACTGACGGGCATTCTGGCCACTTCCATGGGCTATTCGTCGGTGTTTATGGCGGGGGCGATTTCTGCGGTTCTGGGGATTGCCGTGACGCTGGTGGCGTTCAGGAAGTAGGTTGGTTTAGTCCTGTCATCGTCACAAATATCCACGATGATGTAGGATTTGCTAATGTTCCGTTCACTTCCAATCCTGTTTCATATGTTGCCACCGCACCGGTGAACGTGTCCGGGGGATAACGCCATCCCCCGGACAGCCCCGGCGCCCGGCAAGCTCATCGCCGCTGAAGCGGTAAACC